>JBAXGJ010000016.1:0-13863 GCA_037139475.1 Actinomycetes bacterium | reverse complement strand
TCGAACTGGTACGTGCGGCGCTCGCGCAGGCGCTTCTGGGAGGGCGACGCGGTCGCGATCGCGACGCTGCGTGAGGCTTTGGTCACGGTTTCGAAGCTGCTCGCTCCGTTCACGCCCTTCATCGCCGATGAGATCTACGACAACCTCGACGGCAGCGAGCCGTCGGTCCATCTCTGCGACTGGCCAAAGCCGGGCGCGGCGCGCGACCTTGGCCTCGAGACGGCGATGGCAACGGCGCGTGAGACGGTGCGGCTCGGCCTTGCGGCGCGCGGCCAGGCGAAGATCAAGCTGCGCCAGCCGCTGCGCGAAGCGGTTGTCGTTGCCGCAGGCCCTGAGCGCGAAGCGATCGAGCAGCTGGCCGGAATTGTTGAGGATGAGCTGAACGTTGAGGCGCTGCGCTTCGTTGACAACGCCGACGAGCTTGGCTCCTACGAGGTCAAGGCCAACTACCGCACGCTCGGCCCGCGCTTTGGCAACAAGATGCCCCTCGTAGCGGCGGCCGTTGCCGCGCTCGACCCGGCGCACGTTGCCGCCGCCTTGCGCGACGGCGGCACGGTTGGCATCGTGATCGACGGTGACGAGCAGCCGCTTGGTGAGGACGATCTGCTGCTGGCAATGCAGCCGCTCGGCGGCTACCAGCTAGAGCGCGAAGGCTCGCACGCAGTTGCGCTAGATCTCCAGCTTGACGACGAACTCTTGCGCCGCGGCCTCGCGCGCGAAGTGATCCACGCCGTCCAGAACGCGCGCAAAGAGGCAGGGCTCGCGGTTGAGGACAGGATCGCGCTTGAGCTAAGCGGCGACGAAGCGATGCTGGCCGCCGCGCGTGAGCATCAGCAGCTGATCGCCGATGAGGCGCTGGCGACGACGATCGAAGTCACCGATGCGCTCGAAGGCGCGTCAGCGACCACGCTCGACGGTCACGAACTGCTGATTAAGCTCGAAAAAGCCTGAGCTCAGGCGCTGAGAGCGTTGTTGAGCTCTTGCTCAATCCGCGGCTTCGGCTGCGCGCCGACGATCTGAGCGGCGGCGGCGCCGTTCTTAAACAGGATCATCGTCGGGATCGACATCACGCCGAAGTTTGCTGCCGTCTCTTGGTTGTCGTCGATGTTGAGCTTGACGACGCGGACGTCTTCGCGCTCTGAGTCGATCTGTTCGAGAACCGGGCCGACCATCTTGCAGGGGCCGCACCAAGGAGCCCAGAAGTCGACCAGAACTGGCGTCTCCAATGAGGCATCAAGTACGTCTACCTGGAAGCTGCTGTCGCTGATCTCTGGAAGGGCCATTTCGCTACTCCTTAAGTTTCAAATTGGTGGATACAGCTACCACTATACAAAGTGTAGTGACTCATCTCAGCGGCGCTGGCCTAAATCGCCAGGCGCCTCGAGCTTTTGGATCTGCAGCAGGCTTGTGGTTCCCGGCTGCCCGCTTGGCAGGCCAGCAGTGATTCCAACCCGCTGGCCGGGCTTCAGCCAGCCGAGCTCAACGACGCGCCGCGCCGAATCGGCGATCAGCTCTTCGGTCGTCTCATGGCGACGTTGTAGCCCTGCCGTGACTCCCCACAACAGGCCGCAGCGGCGAACGGTTTCGCGGCCGGGGGAGAGCGCGAAGATCGGCACCGTCGGCCGGTGCGCTGAGACGAGCCGCGCCGAGCGGCCCGAGAGCGTTGGCACGACGATCGCGTCGAGCTCCAATTCGCTGGCGGCGGCAACGGCCTTGTGAGCGACCGTGTAGCCGGGGTCGCGGCCGTCGCGGCGCACGCGCTGCTCGTTCCAGCGCTGGTAGGGAGCCTCACGCTCGGTTGTGCGGGCGACCGAATCCATCATCGCCACGGCCTCAACCGGGTAGGCGCCAACGGCCGTCTCCTGCGAGAGCATCACTGCGTCGGTTCCATCGAGGATTGCGTTTGCGACGTCGGCCACCTCGGCCCGCGTTGGGCGCGCCGAGCGGACCATCGAATCGAGCATCTGCGTTGCCGTGATCGAAGCGCGCGCGTGCTCGCCGGCCAGGCGGAGCAGCCGCTTTTGAACCATCGGCACGTCCTCGATCGGCAGCTCGATTCCGAGGTCGCCGCGGGCCACCATGATCGCGTCGCTGACGCGGATGATGTCCTCGGCGCGGGCCACGGCTTGGGGCTTCTCGATCTTCGCGATCAGCGGCACGCGCGTGTGCTCGCGCAGCTCGGTCACCTCTTCCGGCTTGCGTACGAAGCTCAGCGCAACCATGTCAACGCCAATCTCGATCCCGGCCGCGAGGTGGGCGAGGTCCTCTTCTGGAACCGAAGGCAGCTCGTCGGCCGGGCCGGGGATGTTGAGCCCTTGGCGCGAGACGATGATTCCGCCTAGTTCGACTTCGCAGTCAAACTCAAGGTCGTCGGGTCGCCGATCTTTTACGCGCAGTCGCACCGATCCGTCGGCCAAGTAGACCGATTCGCCAAGCTCGACAGCGGTTGCGAGGCCCGGCCAGTTGACCGTCAGGTGGCCAGCGTTGCCCGGCTTCTCGTCGTTTGCGTGGCAGCTAAAGGTGACCTTGTCGCCGGCCCGCAGCAGCACTTCGCCCTCTTCGATCTGGCCGATGCGGATCTTCGGCCCGGGCAGATCCTGAAGGATTGCGACGGCGCGCCCCGAGCGCTCCGATGCTTCGCGAACAAGCCGCGCGGTTTCGGCGTGGAGTTCGTGCGTGCCGTGGCTGAAGTTGAGCCGCGCAACGTCCATTCCTGCGTTGACCATCGCCAGCAGCACTTCGGGATCGGTCGAAGCGGGGCCGATTGTGGCAACGATTTTGGTGCGGCGCTGGGGCATTAGACCCTCCACGCTACTGGGCAAACGGCGCTGCGGCCACACGCCCGCGCCCAGCGCGCTTCAGGCCGGCGCGACGAACTGGCTCAGGCCGGCGCTACGAACTGCCCATCAACGAGTAGCGGCGTGCCGTCGGCCGTGAGCCTGCCGCCCTTGCGCAGGTCGCAGATCAGGTCCCAGTGGAGTGCGCTTTCGTTGCGCCCGCCGGTCTCCGGGTACGAGCGACCGAGCGCAAGGTGGACGGTGCCGCCGATCTTCTCGTCGAAGAGAATCGAGCCGACCGGGCGCGTGATGCCGAAGTTGGTTCCGATCCCAACCTCGCCGAGCTTGCGCGCGCCTTCGTCTGTCGCGAGCGCCTGCTGCAGATAATCGTCGCCTCGCTCAGCGCGTGCCTCAACAACAACGCCCTTGGCGAAGACCAGCTCGACGCCGTCAACCTCAACCCCGGCTGGGGAGCTGGGGATCGTGAAGCGGATCCGGCCCTCGGCGCTGCTCTCGACCGGGCCACTGAAGATCTCGCCGCTGGGCATGTTGCGGCGGCCGTCGCTGTTGACCCAGGTCCGCCCTTTGACGCTCAGACTTAGGTCTGTCCCTTCGGCCTCGATCCTCAACTCATGGACGCCTTCGAGCCGCTCGATTAGCTCGGCTTGGAAGGCGCCTAGCTCGCCCCACGCGGCCGGCGGGTCGGGGCGGTCGAGGAAGGTTGCGCCGCGGACAAAGGCGGCGAACTCTTCCAGTTCCATCCCCGCGAGCTCGGCCCCGGCCGGCGTTGGCCAGAGCGTCGAGCACCAGCGCTTCTTCATCGTCCGCTCGCGCAGCGGCCTGCGCGCCCGCGCGGCGCGAGCAATGCGCGCCGGGTCGACGCCGGCCAGTTCACGCGCGTCATGCGGGGCTTGAATCCCCAGTACCGCCGTTAGCTCCTTCGCTTCAGCCATCGCAACGTCATCGAAGTCGTCGAGCTGCGCGTCGCGGGCGCTCTCGTAGAAGTTCTTCGCTTGGCCCGGCAGCTCAACGTGGAGCGTCGGCCAAGCCTCGCGCGCCAGCACCGCGCGCTGCAGCTCCAGCAGCAGCGGCGCGGCCATCGCCGTGGAGCGGATCACAACCTTCTGGTGCGCCTCAACTTCAAGGCACCAGCCGATCAGCAGCTCGGCCATTGCCGCTGGATCGATGACTGCCGCTACGCGTTCGGCTGCCGCTTCGCCTGATTCACCGTCGCTCATGGCGCCTTCACGTCGGGGAACCATTCGGCGCAGTGCTCGCGGATGCTGACGCGGACGAAGTCCCGCTCCTCGCGGCTGGCAGCGCGCAGCCGCGCCAGCAGGTCGCTCTGGCCGCTCGTCTCAACCTCGTTGATCGTCCAGCTCAGCGCCAGGCGCTCAAAGAGGAATTCAAGCGCGCGGTGCCATGCATCTTCCTGCGAGAGGATGTTGCCTTGGAAGGTCTCCGCGTACTGCGCTCGCGTCTTCGGGCTCAGCACGCAGCGCAGCTCGAGGACGCCCCCGTCATCGGAGCGGTACTGGACGCCAGGCGGCTCGGGCATCGCGGGCCCGGCGCCCTGCTCGCGCGAGCGGCGGCGCGAGCGGCGGCCCATTAGGTCGTAGCGGCGGCAGTTTCGAGCTGGCCGCGCACGTCGCCGGTCAGCGGCTCGGTGTGGCCGGCCCAGGCAGTCGCTGGCTCCAGCGCCGCGAGTTTCAAGATCGACTGGCGAGCCATCTCGGTGTCCATGTTGAAGGCCGCGTGAGGTACGCGCGCGTGGCCTTTGAACCCGGTCTGTGGGTCGAGCGTGTAGAAGCAATCGCTAACCAAGGCGAAGCGGTCCGACTCGCGCCAAAGGCCGATCAGCCCTGGCGCGTGGCCTGGCAGGTGGATCACTTTGAAGCCCGCGATCTCGTCGCCCTCGGCGAGCGTGCCGCTGATCTTTACCGGCCCACCGTCCCAGCTGACGAGCAGCCTGGGCAGCAGCGCGCGGCCAACCGCGTTGAGCTTCGAGATGTCGAAGTAGTGCTCACCGCCGTCGCCTTCAGCATCGGCTACCTCATCGGCGTGGCAGAGCACCGGCACGCCGAGCTGCGGCGCAACACCGCGGTGGTCGGCGTGGCCGTGGCCGAGCACTACGCGCGTAATCCCGCCGAGCTGAGCGCCAGCGATCGCGATCGCCGGGCCCATCGACTTCACGCCGGCGTCAAACAGCAGCACGCCGTCGCCGTCACGGACGAAGTAGACGTTCATCGTCTTGCCGGGGAAGCCGCCACGCATCACCCAGACGCCTTCGGCGATCTGCTCCGGCTGACTGGCGGCGAGCTTCGCCATCAGCTTCGTGCGGCCGTTGAAGGCGCTCTTCATTCCGGCATCCATCTTCGAGCCGTCGGGAGGCAGCAGCCCGAGCTGGCGCGCGATCGTCATCCCGTCGGCAAAGGCGTTGTTCTCGACGATCAGTCCGTCACGGACGATCAGCACGTCTACACCCTCAAGCTCGATCTTGGCGCCGTTCGGTTCGATCCCCTGGAACGGGCCGCCGGTGAATGTGCCGGTCGCCTCCCAGCGGACTGCCGCGCGGTCGTCCTCGACCGTCACTTCGACGACGTTGAAATGGAAGTCGGGGAAGGGCTCAAAGATGCCGCTGAGGAAGGCGCGTACGCCGTCGGGGGCTGTCGTGTCAACCTGGCCACGGACGTTCTCGCGGCCGCCGGCGCGCCAGCAGGCAACAGCGGCTTCGACGTCGTGTGCAACCAAAGCGTCGAAGTATTGATTCGCTACTGCGGTGGTTGTTGCGGCGTCGATCGCGCCGGTAATTTCGCTCGTCGAATCGGTCATCGGAATCCTCTCGCTCTTTGGGCTGCTCGCGGCAGGCTATCGCCCCAGCCGCGCCCGCGGGCTTTGATCCGTAGGCTGGAAGCCGTTGTGACTGAATCTTCCCGAACGCGCGAGCTAGGCCGCGGCGAAAAGGTCTTGCCAGGCGTCTGGCGCCTGCGCCTGCCGCTGCCTTGGCCGGGCGTGCCCCACTGCAACGCTTGGGCGCTGGCTGCAGGCGACGGAATCGTGCTCGTTGACTGCGGCATGGATCAGCCGGGGTCGATGGCTCAGCTCGAGCGCGCGCTGGGGCAGGTCAACCTGCGGATCGACCTAATTCGCCTGCTCGTCTGTACCCACGCGCACTCCGACCACTACGGCCAGGCGGCCTCGATCGTCAAGGCGACCGGCTGCGAGCTGTGGATGCACCCCAACCACGAGCACAGCGTTCAGGCCGCGACCGATCCCGAGGCTGCGCTAGAGCGGCGCGTTGAAGTGGCGATTCTTAGCGGCGTTCCGCAGGAGCCGCTGCGCGCTTACGCCGAGCAGGCCAAGGGCCGTGGCTCCGGCTTCTCGGGGATCGTCGAACCGGCGCGCGATCTGCTTCCTGGCGTGCAAATTCAGACCGACCTTGGCCCCTGGGAGGTAGTCGAGACTCCCGGCCACGCGCCCTCGCACGTCTCCCTCTACCAGCCCGAACGCCGCCTGCTGATCTCCGGCGACCATCTGCTCGGCCGCCCATCGCTCTACTACGACTACGGCTGGACGCCTGACCCTGTCGGCGAGTACCTAAGTTCGCTCGAGGTAATCGAAGATCTCGATATGCGCCTCTGCCTGCCCGGCCACGGCCGCAGCTTCGCCGAAGTGCCAGCGCACATCACGGCCAACCGGATCGCGATCGCCGAGCGGATCGACGGCGTGATCGACGCGCTCGCCCAGGATGGGCCGATGACGGCCTTCGAGGTCGTTCGGTCGGTCCACGGCGACGCGCTCACGCCAATCAACGCCAACTGGTGGCTCTCCGAGACGCTCTGCTACCTGCGCCACCTTGAAGTGACCGGTCGCGCCACGCGCAGCGAGGGCGACGGCGAGGACCAGCCAGAGATCTGGCAGCTGGTCTAGGCCGCGCCTCGTAGGATTAGGCGATGCGCATCGATCAACTGCTCGAGGGCAGCAACGAGCCGCAGTTCTCATTTGAGTTCTTCCCGCCGAAGAGCGAGGAGGGCGACCGCAACCTGCTCGAGGCAGTCGCGCAGCTCGTGCCGCTCGAGCCGGCCTTTATCTCCGTTACCTACGGCGCCGGCGGCTCAACGCGTGAGAAGACGATTGAGATCGTCTCGCGTATCCGTAACGACTTTGGAATCGAAGCGATGCCGCACTTCACCTGCGTTGACTCAACCGTTGACGAGCTGCGCGCGACGCTCGACCAGATGGCTGAGCTGGGAATTGAGAATGTGCTTGCGCTGCGCGGCGACCCGCCGCAGGGGGCGAGCGAATGGACGCAGACCGAGGGCGGCCTCGAATTCTCACAACAGCTGGTCGAACTGATCAGCGCCGAGTACCCGTTTGCGATCGGCGCCGCGGCATTTCCCGAAACGCACATTCATGCTGCCAGCGCCGAGGTCGACCTCGGCCACCTCAAAGCGAAGGTCGACGCGGGGGCGGACTTCCTCGTCACGCAGCTCTTCTTCGACAACGAGGCCTACTTCGACTTCGTGCTGCGGGCGCGCGAGATTGGAATCACAGTTCCGATCATCCCGGGCATCATGCCGATCAGCAACGTTGCTCAACTAGAGCGGATGACGACGCTCTGCGGCGCGACGATTCCGCCCGAGCTGCTAGCCGCGCTCGGTGCGCGCAGAGATGATCCGCGCGCAGTTGAGGCTCTTGGCGTTGCTTACGCAACGCTTCAGTGCTCCGAGCTGCTGGCCGGCGGCGCGCCGGGGATTCACTTCTACACGCTGAACCGCTCACCGGCGACGCAGGCGATCCTCGGCGCTTTGAAGCTGCAGCGCCCTTGGCTCAGTCAATAACTTCGCTGACCTCAAGCTGCTGGGCGACAGCGCTGCTGCCGTCGGGCCGCGACCAGCGCACGTCGATCGAATCATCCTGGCGGTAGGTGCCAACGCCCCAAGCGCCCAGCGCCCAGCGCCAGCCGCTGATCTTGTCCTTGGCCAGCGAGCGCGGGAAGACGAGCGCGCCATCGCGGACCTGGTAATCGCCAGGCTGCTGCTGGAGCACACCGTTCACGTAAACCTCGAACGGCGAGCGCACATCGGTTGGCAGGGGAACGATCGATTGGGTCACAGCAGCCATCCTATGAGCCCGCCGCGCCGCAGCATAGGCTCGCCGCGTGGCTACGAGCGAACAGTTCACGGTGCGGCGCTCGCCGCGTGCGCGCCGCGTGCGCGTGCGCATTGAGTCCGACGGTTCGCTGCTGGTGACGCTGCCGCAGGCGGCGAAGGCCAGCGAGGCCGATGACGCGATCGCACAACTTGGCGACTGGATCGCGCAGCGGCGAGCGAATCTGCAGCTTGCCCGCAGCGCCCTTGCCCGTCCGCCGGGGACGCTTCCCTACCTTGGCGAGCTACTGACCGTCAGCGAGCAGGCCGGCCGCACGCGCGCCCACCGCAGCGGCGACGAGCTGCTCGTACCGGCCGATCAGCGGCGCGACGCGGCGATCGAGCGTTGGTACAGGCGCAACGCCAAGTCAGAGGTGCTGAAGCGGCTGGCGCCGGCGCTGGTCGCGCTTGGCGCCAAGTCTGGGCCGATCTCGATCCGCGACCAGCGCACGCGCTGGGGGAGTTGCTCCTCGAGCGGCGCGCTCTCGTTCAATTGGCGCTTGCTGCTCGGCCCGCCGGAGCTGCTCGACTACGTCGTCTGGCACGAGGCCTGCCACCTGGTCGTGCTCGACCATTCGCCTCGCTTCTGGTCGCTGCTCGAGCTTCATAGCCCCAACTACCGCGAGCCGCGCGACTGGTTGCGCCGCAACGGCGCTGCACTCCAGCTTTAGTCGCTACTGAGCACGCGGCGCAACGCCGCGTAGGGATCTTCGCCTTCACGCGGCTCAATTACTGCGCGGCGGATTCGCCCACTAAAGGCTTGTACCGACCCGTCGCCGCGCAGGTCAACGCCGCCACGCACGCCGGGGCCGCTGACCTCAGCTCGTACGGCGACTAGTTCGACCGGTTCGTACTCGCGCCCGAGTGACTTCGTCGCTTTCCTGCGGACGGTCTGCGACATCGCGCGGACCTCAGTCTCGAGCGAGTCGAGCGCGCCGTCGATCGTGACAAAGCGCTGGCGTTCTGAGTCGCCCTCGCGACGGAGAGTGAGCGAGTAGGAGCGGGCCAAGGGATCAGACGATGACGAACAGAACGATCGCCATCGTGGCGGCCGCCAGCACTACCGATACAGCGCCGATCGCGATCCCAGCGCCGCGGCTGGGAGGGAATGATTCGGAGACCGTTCCGATCCCACCGATGATCACGGCCCAGGCCGCAAAGACGATGCCGATGATGAAGAACGGTGTTTCGTTCTTGGCCGCCTCGGCGGCGAGGATCAATGTTGCTTGCGTCATAGCCAGCACGCTACCCAACGCCGCCGCCGGACGCTATCTGGCTACCGGGCCCGCCTTCGTAGCGGCTCTCGGTTGCTTCGCGCTGGCCGTGGTAGTGGCTACCGAGATCGGGGTGGCCGTAGGGGCGCTCGGCGGCCTGGTCGAGCGTCATAAATGAGAGCTGCGCGATCGGTAGTCCGGCCCAAAGCTTGATTGGCACGCGCGTTAGGTTGTTCAGCTCCAGCGTCAACGTGCCCTTCCAGCCTGGGTCGCAGAAGCCCGCCGTAGCATGGACAATCAGTCCAAGTCGGCCGAGCGAAGACTTGCCTTCGATCCGCGCGACGATGTCGTCGGGCAGTTCAACCCACTCCTCTGTGCGGCCAAGGCAGAACTCGCCGGGATGAATCACAAACGGTTCTCCGGGCTCGATCGTCACCGGCTCGGTCAGATCCTGAGGCGGGTTCTTGAGGTCGATCGCGCTGACGCGGTGGTTGTGGAATACACGGAACGAATTGCCCAGCCGCAGGTCGACGCTGGCCGGCTGCACCATCGTTTCGTCCCACGGTTCGATCACGATCCGTCCCTCGCCAACGAGGCGGCGAATCGTTCCGTCGGAAAGAACTGAAGCAGTGGCCATCGGCTGATCCTAAACGGCTCTGCCTACGGCTCGTCGCGAGCGTCAGGCGCGGTCGCGTTGACGCGCGCTGGTGACGCGCATCCGGGCTGGCGCCGGCGTGGCCGGTTCGCCGTGCGGGCCACGCCTCGGTGAGCGTGGCAGCGGGTCGCGCGGATGCGGGTCCAGTGGCTTCAGCGAGCCGCCGTTGCCGCTTGCGTCCTCAGCCTCTTCAGGCTTCTGCTTGATTGCCCACCAGACAATTCCGAAGAGCGCCAAGATCGGCAGCTTCAGCACGACCATCATGAAAATGAATACCCACGTGTTCACAGTGCAGCGATATTACCCACCGCAGCCGCGGCGCGCACGCTTTTGGCACGCGAGCGCTCTCGCTTCTGCCAGCGCTAGCTGCGCAGCGGGATCGGCTGGTGCGCAAAGGTCGTCATCTGCTGCAGTTCGCCGACGCGGGCGGCGATTTCGGTTCCCGTCAGTCCGACGATCCGGTCGGTGCCGAAGTCTTCGACGTTGAACGAGGCCAGCGCCGTTCCGTAGACCATCGCTTGCGTCAAAAGCTCATGGTCGATCGGTCGCTCAGGGTGCGCGGCGACGTAGCCGACGAAGCCGCCGGCGAAGCTGTCACCGGCGCCGGTCGGGTCGACGACAGTCCCGAGCGGGAACGCTGGCAGCGCGAAGTAGCCGTCGGCTGTGAAGAGCGCGGCGCCGTACTTACCCTGCTTGGCAATCACCGAGCTGGGGCCCCACTTCAGAATCTCGTTTGCCGCGACGACGAAGTTCGGCGCCTCGGTCAGCAGCTCTAGCTCCTCGTCGTTGAGGATTAGGCAGTCAACGCCGGCGATCGTTTCGACCAACGATTCGCGCGCGATGTTGATCCAGAGGTCCATTGAGTCCATCGCCACAAAGCGCGCCTGATCGCACTGACCGCGCACCTGGTTCTGAAGATCGGGAACGATGTTGGCGAGGAACAGCACGTCGCAGGCCTTCGCTTCGTCGGAGAGCTTTGGCTCAAAGTCCTCGAAGACGTTCAGTTCAGTCACGTGCGTCTCGCGGCTATTGAGGTTGTCGTGGTACTCGCCCTTCCAGAAGAAGGTCTTGCCGCCTGCGACCTGTTCAACGTCGTCGGTAATCGTGCCGCGCGTTCGCAGGATCTCCCATGACTCGGCGTCGAAGTCGTCACCGACCGGCCCAATAACCCTCACTTCGTCGAAGAACGAAGCGGCCAGAGCAAAATGGGTCGCGGCGCCGCCGAGCATCCGCTCGCGCTCCCCGAATGGGGTTGTTACTGCGTCATAGGCAATCGATCCGACAACGGTAAGACTCATACGCGCAGCGAGGTTAGCCTGCCCGGGATATTCGGCGCCCACCAAGCAGCGCGCCGCGCCTTACTTGCTCCAAAGCCCTAGTCTGCCTGCCGTGACTACATTTGCCGAGCTCGGGCTCTCCGAGTCGACCCTCCAAGCGCTTCGCGACGTTGGCTACACCGAGCCGAGCCCGATTCAGGAGCAGACGATCCCAGCTCTGCTCGAAGGGCGCGACATCATCGGCCAGGCCCAGACCGGCTCCGGCAAGACCGCCGCCTTCGGCCTACCACTGATCGAGTACATCGATCCGGAGATCAAAGACTGCCAGGGGATCGTGCTCACGCCAACGCGCGAACTCTGCATTCAAGTAACGCAGGCGCTGCGTGCCTACGGGGAGTCAAAGGGCGTTGACGTGGTTGCAGTTTTCGGCGGCGCGCCGATTCGCACGCAGCAGGCTCAGCTTCGTGCCGGTGGCCAGATCGTCGTCGGCACCGTTGGTCGCGTGCTCGACCTAATCACGCGCGCCTCGCTGATTCTCCACGACTGTCGCTTCGTCGTGCTCGATGAGGCCGACGAGATGCTCGACCTCGGTTTCCTTGAGGACGTTGAGAAGATTCTCTCGCGCACGCCAAGCGGCCGCCAGACGGCGCTCTTCAGTGCGACGATGCCGCCGCCGATCCGCAAGCTCGCCGACCGCTACCTCTATGAGCCCGAGGTGATCAAGGTTGAGGCGAAGACGCTGACGGTTGACACGGTCGAGCAGTTTCAGCTCGAGGTTGGCCAGAAGGACAAGCCCGCCAAGTTGGTTGAGCTTCTGGCCGCCGAGAAGCCGACCCAGGCGATTGTTTTCGCGCGAACGAAGATCCGCTGCGACCAGCTCTTCCGCACGCTCCGCGACAAGGGGATGAACGTCCGCGCGCTGCACGGCGATATGTCGCAAGGCTCGCGCGACGGAGTGATGTTGGCCTTCAAGGGCGGCCGCGTGCCGATCCTTGTTGCGACCGATGTTGCCGCCCGCGGGCTCGACATCTCCTCGGTAACGCACGTCGTCAACTTCGACGTGCCGATCTCGCCCGACGTTTACGTTCACCGCATCGGCCGCACCGGCCGCGTTGGTCGCTCGGGCCGCGCGATCACATTTGTCGAACCGAAGCAGCAGAGCGAGCTGGAGGCAATCGAGAAGCACACCGGCGTAAAGATGGTTCAGTGGGCGCCAGGCGCGAAGACCGACGCCGCTCCAGGCGCCGAGAAGCCCGGTCACGCTGAGAAGCCAAGCCGCGCGGAGAAGCCCCACCGCCACGAGAAGCCTCACGTCGACAAGAGCGTCGATCAGGATGGCCCGTGGGCGAAACTAATTGTCGCCGCCGGCAAGGCTGAGGGAATAAAGCCGGCCGATCTCGTCAAGGCCGTCACTTCGGCCGCTGGAATCGGTGGCGAAGCGGTCCGCGACGTGAAGATCTTCGAACGCTTCTCGTTCCTCTCGGTTCCAGAAGGTGACTCGCAGCGGATCATTGCGGCCGTCAGCGGCGCCGACGTAAAGGGAACGAAGATCAGCCTCGAGCCGGTTGGCTCCGAGGGCTAGCGCCTCAATCGTTCCGCAGCGCAGCAAGTATGCGACCTCCGTTGGGCGACTGTGCGAGGATACGATTAGATGACTTCGCTTCTTGACCCTGTTGTGATCCCCGGCGAGCCTGAATTTCAGCTCCCCGGCGACGGCATTCTCGCTCCGGCAAGCGGTGACGTTCCTCAGAGCTTTGATGCTGCCTGCACGGTTTGCGGCGCCAGCCGCGTAGAGGGTCAGGACTGGTGCCTTGAGTGTGGAACTGCGTTCGCCGCGCCGCGCGCCATTCCCGGCGTTCAGACGGTCGCTCTAGCTGGGGCCTTCACGCTGCTGATGGCCGGTGGAGCCGTTGCCGCCGGAGTCGCGGCGATCAACGACACGCTGCCACCGCGTAAGACCGAGGTCAAGGTCGTCGCGCAGACAGCCGACGCGATCCCGACCACGCCTGACGCAGTGCCGTTGACCGATCCTGTCCCAAGCGATCTGCTACCGATCACTCCCGCTCCAGTGCCAACGTCGACCACTACGACGCCGGTAACGCCCGTCACCCCGGTCGTGCCTAAGCCGGCCCACCCGGTGATTGAGCTTGGCCCCGACGCGGCCTCAATCTACGACCCCGATGACAGCGCCACGAGCTCCAACGAGCCAAGCTACGCGGTCGGCGAGAAGGCGACGCCGAGCTGGTTTGTCACTACTCCAGCGGGCGACATGCCAGGTGTTGTTGTACCGATGAACGTTGGACTCAACGTTGATCTCGGTTCCGCACATAAAGTCACAAAGCTGACGCTGACAACCGTCACGCCAGGTTTCACCGTCACTGTGCTCGGCTCCAACACTGTCGATCCACCACAGTCGATCGACGACCCGAAGTGGACAACGCTCGGCGAGGCCGCATCGGTTGACGCCGACGCGCTCAGCAACACCGACCCGCAGCCAAATAAGGCCGACAAGGCGGGCGACAAGACGCTGCTGCTCGGCCTCGGCGGCAGGAGCAAGAAGTACCGCAACATCGTTCTTTGGTTCACGGCGCCGCCAACGGCGGGCCCAACGGTGCGGATCGCGCAGCTCAAGTACTACGGCTGAGCGCCGCAACAGCGCGCCATCGTCTAAGTTCTCACTACGTCGGTTCACGACGTACCTAACCCGCATACGAGAGGAACGCCGTTTATGTCCGCCGCGACGATGACCACCAGTGAAGGCGATATCACGATCGAACTGTTCGAGGACGA
>JBAXGJ010000015.1:0-14710 GCA_037139475.1 Actinomycetes bacterium | reverse complement strand
GATGAAGACGTGCTCGTCTGCGGCGACGACAAGCAGCAGAAGGCGATTGCCTCAGAGCTAGTCGAATCGATCGACGGGCTGCGCGCAGTCGATGCCGGCCGGCTGGAGAACTCGCGCATCACCGAATCGCTGACGGCCCTGATGATCGGCATCAACATCCGCAACAAGGCGCACGCCGGCATCCGCATCACAGGGCTTTGAGCCGCGGCCCGGTAGTCGTACTGGCCGGAGGAACCGGCGGCGCGAAGCTGGCGCGTGGGCTGCTCGACCTTGTAGGTGAGGATCTCGTCGTAATCGCCAACACCGGTGACGACATCGAGATCTATGGCGTCCCCGTCTCGCCTGATCCAGACCTAATCAGTTTCACGCTCGCCGACTTGATCGACTCGCGGGGCTGGGGAATCGATGGCGACACCTTCCACGCGATGGACGGACTCCGCCGCCACGGCAGCAGCGTCTGGTTCAACCTCGGCGACCGAGACATCGCCTGGTGTGCCGAGCGTAAGCGCCTGCTGGACCGTGGCAGCTCCCCGACCAGGGCACTGGCGCTGTTAACTAATGCGATCGGAGTTGAGGCGCGCGTACTGCCGATGACCAATCAGGCGGTCCACACGCAGGTGCAGGCACGCGGCAGCTGGCACGGCCTGCAGCAGTTCCTGATCTCCGAGCAAGGAGCGGGGCCCGTTGACGGAGTCCGCTTGATCGGGATTGAGGATGCAAAGCCGACCGCCGAGGTGCTCGAAGCGATTGCAAGCGCGCGGGCGATAATCATCGGCCCATCGAACCCCGTGATCTCAATCGGCCCGATCCTTGAGCTCGGTGGCCTCTACGACGCATTGCTTGACGCGCCCGCACCGATTCTGGCCGTCTCTCCGATAGTCGGCGGCGCCGTGCTCAAAGGCCCAACGGCGGCGTTCATGGAGCACGCCGGTTTGAGCGTCGACGCGGCCGGGATCGCCGCCGCCTACGAGGGCCTAATTGACGGCCTGATGACCGATGAGCCGGTCGCGCTGCCGGGGCTCAAGGTGACCGTCGCTTTGACGCTGATGGACTCGCCGCAGGCGCGGCGGATCGTTGCCCGCAACGCATTAGCGGCCGCCGACGCGCTATCCCTCTGAGTATGAGTCTCGTAGCCGTGCTGCCGGTCAAGCGTTTTCCCTCCGCAAAGGTGCGTCTTGCGAGCGATGGCCTCTCGTCTGCCCAGCGGCTGGCATTGGCAACCGGGATGCTTAGCGACGTGCTCGCCGCGCTGCGCCGCTGCGACCTAGTTGACGACATCGTCGTCGTCACCAGCGAGCCGGGCGCCGAGGCCTTGGCGCGCGGAGCCGGAGCGCAGGTCGTTGCCGATGACCCGAACGAAGGCCATAGCGAAGCAGCACAACGGGGGATCGACTGGGCGGTCGCCGACGGTGCCTTCCACACGCTGCTGATTGCTGGCGACGTCCCCGCCGTTGATCCGCAGGAGATCGATTCGTTGATCGAATCGCTCGCCGATGACGAGGTCGTGATCATCCCTGACCGCCACGGCATCGGTACCAACGCTTTGATTCTCACGCCAGCGGGCGTAATCAGCCCCTCATTCGGCGACGGCAGCTGCGAGCGCCACCAGCAGATCGCCAAGAAAGCCGGCGCCTCCGCGCGGGTTGAGACGAACTTTGGGATCGGCCTCGATGTCGACACGGCCGACGACCTCGACACTTTGAGCGCAGCACTCGAGCAGGCCGACCGCAGCGTCGCGCCGTTCACGCGATCGGTAATCGGGCGGCTCGGCCCGCGGTGAGCCGGATCGAACTGCTGGCAGTCGAAGGGCTGCCGGAGATCAGCGCCGGTGACGATCTGGCAGCGATCATCACTGCGGCGGTTGCTCAGCCCTTAGGCGCCGATGATCTGCTCGTCGTCGCGCACAAGATCATCTCTAAGGCCGAAGGCTCGGTCGTCGAGCTGGCGACGGTCGAGCCATCCGCGAGGGCAATCGAAATCGCCGAGCGCCAAGGCCGCGACCCACGCCAAGTTGAGGTGATTCTCCAGCAAAGCGCCGAGATCATTCGCGATAGCGGCGAGCTGCTGATCTGCCGCACGCACCACGGTCTGATCTGTGCCAACGCCGGTGTGGACGGCTCAAACGCCGGCGGCGCGGGGCGCCTCGTGCTGCTTCCGCGCGACCCTGACGCCAGCGCCCGCGCGCTTCGCGCAGCGCTCCCCGGCCACCCTGCTGTGCTGATCACCGACTCCTTCGGCCGTGCTTGGAGGCTCGGTCAGCTCGACGTCGCGATCGGCCTCGCGGGGATGGCGCCGCTCGACGATTGGCGCGGCCGCAAGGACAGCGAAGGCCGCCCGCTCAGCGCAACGCTGATCGCCGTCGCCGACCAGGCCGCAGCGGCGGCCGACCTTGTGCGCACGAAGGATGGCTCCTGCCCGGCAGTGATCGTTCGCGGCCTCGGGCGCCTGATCGGCGAAGACGACGGCCCCGGAGCGCAGGCCTTACTTCGCCCGCCGGCCGAAGACCGCTTCCTTTAGCCGCCGAGAGAATCGACGCGCCAGCGGCGAGCGCCGCCCGGTGTTTCAACTTCAACTTCGTCCTTTGGCGCCGAGCCGAGCAGCGCCTGCGCCACAGGTGATTCGCTCGAGAGCTTGCCCTCAGCCGGCTTGGCTTCGGTTGGGCCAACGATTGTGAAGGTCTGCTTCTTGCCGGATTCGAGGTCGGTGACCGTGACCGGCATGCCAAACGCGACAACCTTGGCGTCACCGTCGGCTTCAACCACGACGGCGCTGCGCAGCCGCTCGCGCAGGCGAAGGATCTTCGTCTCCATGTGCGACTGATCGTCCTTAGCGATGTGGTACTCAGCGTTCTCTTTCAGGTCGCCCTCTTCGCGCGCTGCCTGAATCCGTTTCGAGAGCGCGGCCCGCTTCGGCCCTTCGAGCTCTGCCAGCTCGGCCTCCAGCGCTTTCAGTCCCTCAGGCGTGATCGCCTGCTGGTCGTCGCCAAGTTCGGTCACGCCGTCACCGCCTCGGTCGTCGCTGTCAGTGGGTATTCGCGCTTCACGCCGTAGAGAGTGTCACGTTCGAAGGCCGGACGGCCAGCGCGGTGGGCGGCGGCGATCAGGTCCTCTGGCTCAAGACGCACACCGTGGTAGCTACCGGCCAGGCGACTGATGTTCTCCTCCATCAGTGTGCCGCCTAGATCATTGACGCCCCAACGCAAAGCTTCAGTTGCCGTCTCGAGCCCCATCTTGACCCAGCTGGCCTGCAGGTTGGGAATCGTCTTGCCGAGCGCAAGGCGGAAAACGGCGGTGTGCTTGAGGTTCTCTTCGCGGCTGATCTCTTCAATTCCGTGCGTGCGGCCGAGCAGAGTGTGAAACGGAATGAATGAGAGCGGCACAAATTCGGTGATCCCGCCGGTGCGCTGCTGAAGCTCGCGAATAACGCGCATGTGCTCGGCCAGCTCCCACGGCTCCTCGATGTGGCCGAACATCACGGTGCTCGTCGAGTAGAGCCCGGCGCGGTGGCTGGCTTCGATGATCTCGACCCAGCGAGCGGCCGGAAGCTTGTTTGGGCTGATCCGCTGGCGCACGCCGTCGTCGAGCACCTCGGCGGCGGTTCCTGGCGTTGAGCCAAGCCCAGCGTCGGCGAGCTGGGCGAAGACCTCGGCCGCTGGTAGCCCTGAGATGTCACACATGTGCGCGATCTCCATCGGGCTGTAGGCGTGCAGGTGAAGCTGCGGCGCAGTCTTCTTAGCCAGCCGCAACCAGCTGAGGTAATCCTCCAGCTGCCAGTCGGGGTGAATTCCGGACTGGATGCAAAGCTCGCTGGCGCCAAACTCGACCGCCTCGTCAACGCGCCGCACAAACTCTTCTTCGTCGAGGTTGTATGCCTCGGGTGAGCGGCGGCTCTGGCCGAAGCCGCAGAAGGCGCAGCCAACGGTGCAGACGTTCGAGATGTTGATGTTGCGATTGACGACGAAGCTGACCTGCTCGCCAACGAGCTCGGCGCGCAGCTCGTCGGCAGCGACGCGAATCTGCTCGACCGCTTCGGGCCGCGTCTCAGCAAAGAGCGCCGTCAGCTCCGGCGCGCTCAGCGCCTGCCCAGCACGCCCCTTCTCGATCGCTGGGCCAACAAGATCAGCGTTGATCGCGAACGGCGGCTCGTTGCGACCTGAGCCACCGCGCGGAATGAAGCTCCAGTACTTGGCGCGAATCGTGTCGAGCACAGCCGGCGCCGTCCATTCGGTGCCGATGTAGCTGGAGTAGACGCAGAGCCGCTCGGTCAGCGCGACGCCATCGTCGAGCAGGCGCGCGCGAACCTGATGCGGCGACGGGAATGGCTGCTCAGGCGAGATGTGATCACCGTTCGCTGAGAGGCCTCCAAGGTCGGTGGCGCCGGCCGCCACCAGCCGTGGCCAATGCTCGGAGAGGTTGGGCGGAATCTGCACGCCGACGCCTGGCAGGTTTTCGCGCGCGTAGGCGACCAGCTGCTCGAGCTCTTCGATCGAAACTCCGGTCGCCCAATCCGGCAGCTGCGCGCCGCTCGGCTCACCGACGCCGGTCTCCCAAAAGCGGGTTGCGGCGGCGTCGGCCAGCTCGCCAACGTCCTCTCCGTAGTAGGAGTCGTGTGGGACAAAGTTTTGGATGATCACCTCTTGGATGTGACCGTGGCGTGCGTTGACTTCCGCAAGCGCATCCAGCGCGGCGAGGCGATCTTCATGCGACTCGCCGATCCCGGCCAAGATGCCGCTCGTAAATGGAATCTTCAGCTCGCCAGCCCACTCGATCATCTCCAGCCGCCGCGCCGGACTCTTCGTCGGCGAGCCTTGGTGGGCAATTAGGTCATCACGGGTCGATTCGAGCATCAGGCCTTGTGATGCCGTTACGGCGCGCAGCCGCTCCAAGTCCTCGCGCGGGACAACGCCGATGTTGGTGTGCGGCAACAGCCCGCGCTCCAAGGCTCGTTCGCAGGCCCATACGACGTAGGCCGTGAAGTCTTCGTGGCCGAGCTGCTCGAGCTGCTCGGCGACGCCATCGACGGCCTCGGGCCGCTCGCCGGTCAGGATCAGCAGCTCCTTCGAGTTGCGCCGCACCGCCTGCTCGATAAAGCGATCGACTTCGTCCGGCGTGTGCAGGTGCGGCTGGTGCGTCTTGAAGGCGCAGTACTTGCAGTAGCACTGGCAGCTGCGCGAAAGCGAAAGCGTGAAGTTGCGGGAGAAGGTGACTCTGCGGCGCATTAGTCGCTCAGTCTATGCGCCGCCGCTGCGCGACTGCCCCTAGGCTGAGGGGCGTGAGCTTCTCGCTTCCAAAGTTCGCTGCGCTGCCGTTGGCTCTAGCGGCGCTCGGAGCCGCCGGCTGCGGCGCGCAGCCGACCAACACGGCGATCGAAACGGCCAGCCTGGCTCTCAACTCGGCGCCTAGCGCGATCGACTCCGGCGTGCTCTTGGCCCAGCAGCAAGGCTGGGACCGCGCCGCTGGCGCTGATCTGAAGATTCTCTCAGGGGTTTCCTCCGGACAGGCGCTGAGGCGACTCACTTCGGGCGCCAGCCAGTTCGCTCTGATCGACATCGCCGACCTCGTTGCCGACGACCGCCGCCAGCCCGGGAAGCTGGTCGCGCTGGTCGCGATCGTTCAACGCTCGCTCCCCGCCCTGAGCAAGCAGCGCCCGGCGAGAGAGCGGCGGCTTGCCAGCCGACTCCCAGCCCCGGCCTTCCCCGAGCTACTGCTGGTGACGACGCGACGCATGACGATCGACCAGCCGGCCACCGTTGATGCCGTGACCGTCGCGATCCAGCGCGGCTACAACGGCGTCATCGCGAACCCTGAGAGCGGCGTACAGGCCGTAATGGCCGCCAGTCCGAATCTCAACGAGGCAGTGGTGCGACGCGAGGTCATCGCTCTACTTCCAGCCTTCAAGCTGCCCGGCGAGCGATTTGGAACGCTCGAAGGATTGAGACTTCGCGTCTGGGCCGAGTGGGAAGTGAAATCAGGCTTAGCCGACCAGCTGCCTAACCTAGACCGCCTTTTCAGCGGCCCACTCTTCGTGCCGATTCCCTACCGGCTACGCAACCACTAATTCGCCAGCAGTTTTGCCGCCAGCTCGCCGCCTTCGCGGTTGATCCGCGAGCGTGGCACGACGAGGTCGAAGCCGGCCGCCACTGCGGCAGCTTTCACCTCCGGCTCAACGTGGCTGTAGAAGCCAAGCGTGCGTAGCGAAGCGAGCTCACCGGCCTGCCTCATCGCTCCAACGAGCTCGACACCACCGAAGTCGGCGTCGGTCAGGTCGACGACCAGCAGATCAGCGCCGGCGGCAGCGGCGCGGGCGGCGGCCGCGCCGGCGATCAGCTCACAGTCGAGGCCAGCGCCGCTAAGCGCCGATTGCAGCTTCGAACCAAACAGCAGATCAGG
The DNA here is from genome assembly GCA_037139475.1 of Actinomycetes bacterium. Taxonomy (GTDB): domain Bacteria; phylum Actinomycetota; class Thermoleophilia; order Solirubrobacterales; family Solirubrobacteraceae; genus F1-60-MAGs163. The sequence goes on along the minus strand of JBAXGJ010000015.1, from coordinate 8,321 downwards.
AACCGCCGCTATGACCTTCGCCATAGCTACTGGTTGTGGATGCGGCGGAAATCTTCTCGCACGCTCTCCGGCCGCCCCCAAGCGTCGAAGACCGGCGCGCGGCCCGAACGGACGCTGCGCACAACGAACTCGCCATCGATCCCGGCCTCGTCAAGGAAGAGCAACGAGCGATGGACGGCCTGCGGCGCTGCGGCGTGGCCAAAGCGATGCGCACAGAGCAGCTTCCAGTGCCAATCGTTGTGCGAGTAAGGCTGCGCGTTGCAGACGACGAGGAAGGTTGCCGCTTCGACGTAGCGCGACTCGTCGAAGATCCGCAGGTCGAGATCAAGGTCCGACCAGTCATCGGGCAGCGAGTCGAGAACCTCTTGAAATGAAGCGGACAGTGCCATTACGCCCTTCAGGTTACCCGGCTGCGCCGCGTGCGCGCTAGCCGCCCACGATTGAGACCAGCAGGAAGATGTTGAGAGAGATGATCAAGCCCGCAACGAACGACGCTGCGAGCGTCGTGACGCGCTTGTTGACGAGCACTCCCATCACGTCGACTCGCCGCGTCAGCAGCACCAAAGGCACGAGCGCAAACGGGATTCCGAACGACAGCACGACCTGGCTGATTATCAACGCGTCGGTTGGGTTGACGCCGATCGCTAGCACGATCAGCGCCGGCGCCATCGTGATCGAGCGGCGCAGCGCCAGCGGGATCGTGCGCTCGATGAATCCCTGCATCACGACCTGACCGGCGTAAGTGCCAACACTTGAGCTGGCGAAGCCCGAGGCCAGCAGCGCCAGCGCGAAGGCCAGCGCCGCGTCGCCCCCGACGAGCTGATCAAAGCCGCTGTAGGCGCCTTCGATCGTTGAAGTGCCGGTCAGCGAGCTGCCGAAGAAGAGCGACGCTGCGACTACCAGCATCAGCAGGTTGACTACGCCTGCCAGCCCCATCGCGACGGTCACGTCAACACGCTGGAAGCGCAGCAACTGGCGGCGCTCATCGTCGTTGGCGGGTTTGATCCGCCCCTGCGTCAACGCCGAATGGAGATAGATCACGTGCGGCATCACGGTCGCGCCGAGAATCGCGACCGCCAGCAGCACGCTCTTTGATCCATCGAACGAGGGCACCAGCCCGGCCGCCGCCGCGCCAGGGTCGAAGCCGATCTTGAGTGTGTTGTAGAGGAAGCCGAGCAGGATGATCAGCAGAAAGAATGAGACCGCAACCTCGAAGCGGCGGTAGCCGCGCTGCTGCAAGGAGAGCACGGCGAACGAGGCGACGGCGGTGATCAGCCCGGCAGCGAAGAGCGGAACACCGAAGAGCAGGTTCAGTGCCAGCGCGGCGCCGACGAACTCAGCTAGGTCGGTCGCCATCGCGACAACCTCGGCTTGAACCCAGAGCCCGCGGACGACACGCTGGTCGAAGTATTCGCGGCACAGCTCTGGCAGGTTCTTGCCTGTCGCGATGCCGATCTTGGCCGAGAGGTTTTGGATCAACATCGCCATCAGATTGGCGCTCACCAGCACCCAGACGAGCAGGTAGCCGAAGGTCGAACCTGCACTGATGTTGGTGGCGAAGTTACCTGGATCGATGTAGGCGATGCAGGCGACGAAGGCTGGGCCGAGCATCGCCAGCATCGTGCGCATCCGGCCACGGCCGCGCAGTCGCTCAAGCTCGCTCAGCTCCGGGCGCACCGCGCTCTCAGGGTCGACCCCACGTGGAAGCGCCTCAGCACTAGCCTCGTCGCGCAGTGGCGTCGTCACCGATCTACCTCTACGCGCATCGCCCGCGCCAGCGCAAGGCCGAGCGGGTGCTCTTCGCCGCCGAAGCCGACGATCAGCGGACCGTCGAACGGCTCGCGGCCAACCATCTCGAGCCGTTCGCCCGGTGCTAGGCCAAGGCCACTGAGGTAGCGCAGCATCTCGGGGTCGGAGTCGGAGACGCGGACGAAGAGTCCGTGATCACCTGGCTGGAGCTGATCGAGCGGGATCGTCGTGCCTTCAGCAACAGTCAGATCTACGGCGGGGATCGGATCGCCGTGCGGGTCGTGCGTCGGGTCACCGAGGCGCGCTGCGATCACTGCCTCAAGCTCTTCGGAGATGTGATGCTCGAGCACCTCGGCCTCATCGTGAACTCTGTCCCACGGCACGCCAAGGTCGGCGAGCAGTAGTTCGATCAGGCGGTGGTGGCGGATTACCTCGAGTGCGACTGCGCGGCCGGCTTCGGTCAGCTCGACGCCCTTGTAGGGCCGATGCTCGGCCAAACCAATCTCACCGAAGCGCCGCACCATCCCTGAGGCTGAGGCGGCGCTGACTCCAAGCCGCTCCGCGAGCGCAGTCGTCGTGACCGGCCCCTCGGCCCTCTCTTGCAGCGTGTAGATCGCTTTCGCGTAATCCTCGACTGCCGGGCTGTGGCGTTCTGTGGTCCGTTCCATTGTGAGATTATGGCAAGCCTAACTTTATTTATCAAGTGGACTAAATACGGGGCCCTGGAGCCACTGCTCCTATCCTTATTAGCCGATGCCTGTTGCCTCACCGAGCGCCGCTGAGATCACCGCCCTGCGCAGCGGAACAGCGCTCGTTGACCGATCTGATCGCGGCCGCCTGGCAATGAGCGGCTCGCAGGCCAAAGAAGCGCTCAGCGCAGTCGTCACGAACGAGATCGAAAAGCTCACCCCCGGCCACGGCTGCCTTGCCGCCTGCTGCACCGCGAAGGGCAGGATGCTCGGCGACCTGCGCGTACTGGCGACCGAAAGCGAACTGCTTCTCGACCTCGAGCGTTGCGCGCTGCAGGCGATCTTCGACGCCGTCCGCCACGGACTAGTTGGCTACGACGCCGAGCTGCACAAACGGACGCTCGAAACAAACCTCTTCTCGCTGCTAGGCCCCGCGTCACGCGCGGTCGCTGGAGCGGCGACGCTCGGCACAGCCGAAGACGACAACGTCGCCGGCGAGCTGGGTGGCCAGCCGGTGCGCCTCGTTGCGACCGACGCTGGCGTCGACGTGCTCTGCGCGGCCGACGCCGGGGCGGAAGTGCGCGCCGCGCTGCTGGCCGCCGGCGCAGTCGAAGCTGGCGAGCCGCTTGCCGAACTGGCGCGGATCGAAAGCGGGCGCCCGCGCTTTGGCGTCGACCTCGACGAGAGCGTGATCCCCGAGGAGGGCGGCCTCAACGAACGCGCCGTCAGCTTTACGAAGGGCTGTTACGTCGGGCAGGAGACGATCGCCAGGCTCCACTACCGCGGCCGGCCAAACCGCCGCCTCTGCGCGCTGAAGCTGAGCGGCGAAGCCGACGTTGGAGCGACGCTGAGTAACGCCGATCGTGAGGTCGGAACCCTGACCAGCGTCGCGATCTCGCCCGAGCGCGGCCTGATCGGACTGGCCCTGGTTCGTCGCGAGGCAGAGGACGGAACTACGCTGAAGGTCGGAGACGGAGCAGTAGAAGCAGAGCTTTTTAGCGCTCCGAGCGGGCAATAATCGCGTTCTGTCAGAACCCGCCGCAGCGAGGGGTACAGTCATCGAATCATCAACCTGGAGGAGGGTGACTGACGTGACTACGACCGCGCCGCAACCGAAGACAACACTCGATCCACGCGTGCAGGCTGCGTGGGAGAGCTACCGCGACGATCTCCGTGAGCTTCAAGGCAGCGACTACGAGCTTGCCGAAAGCGAAGCTTGGGAGCGCCTCCAGGCCGACCTCTTCACGCTGACTGACGAGACAGCCAGCGAACACTCCAGCGTCGGCCTCTAAGCGTCAGTTAGAGTTCGCTTCAGCGCTGCTCGATCGGGCAGCGACCAAGCCATGCTGAAAGCGACACGCAAAAAAAGATTCGCCCTCCTGCCGCTCGCCGCGCTCGCGATCGGGCTAGCTGGCTGTGGCACGAAGGAGCGGACCGCCAACGAGCTGCGCCCACCGGTACCGATCCAGCTCAACGCCTCGCTGATGCCGAAGAAGATCTTGATCTCTCCAAACCAGATCGGTGGCGGCCCAGTCACACTGATCGTCAGCAACCTGACGGCAACAGATCAGCGGATCACTTTCGGCTCCAACTCTCCCTCCGGCACCTCTGATCTTCGAATCAACAGCCAGAGCGCAACGATCGCACCGAACAACACAGCGCTGATGAAGGCCGACCTAACCGATGGCACCTACTTGCTATCGGTCGAAGGCGACACGATTCCGGCCTCACTGCTGAGCGTCAGCGGCCAGCGGCCGTCGGCACAGAACGACCTAATGCTTCCCTGAACCGCCGCTCCGCAGCATCAGGTGGACATTCGGGCCGATGATCCAACAGAGATAGCCGAGCCAGAGGTCGCCGGTCAGCAGAACAAGCGGGATCGAAACGACGAAGCCGGCAACGACCGAAACCCCGTCAACGCGCCTGTCCTTTATCTCAGCGGCGCTCGGATCGGTAGTGACCAGCCCTGCGCGAGTCGAGTACTCCGCGAGCGCGAACCAGGCAATGATCGAGAGCGAGATTGCCGAGGCATAAACGGCGAAGGCGGTTGAATCGCCAAAATCGCCCAGCAGCTGGGTTGGGTAGGGGATGAAGGCGACCGTTGCCAAGTAGACCAAGTTGATCACTAGGAACGGGCCGTCAACTGCCTTCAACGTGCCGCAAAACCTGTGGTGGCGAATCCAAAAGCTGCCGATCACGGCAAAACTGATTAGGTACGAAATCAGCTCGCTCTCGCGTGATTTGAGTGCCGTCCAAAGCTCACTGCTGGAACCGCCGTCAGCGGCTTGGGGCACGCTGATGCTGAGCACCAGCAGCGTCAGCGCGAAGGCAAAGATGCCGTCGCTGAGGGCGATCGTGCGAGCTAGATCGAAGGCCTTCGTGCTCTCGCTACCGTTATTTGTCTCGCTCTCCATCGCGGCAAAGTATCGACGCCGCACCGGACTGCTCGACGCGGCAAGTCCGATTCGCGGCGCGAGCCGTATTATGGGCTCATGGCCATTGACCTCTCCGCAATTACAAGCGTCGACGCCGAACCAGGCGAGCTCCCCGACAAAATGACCGCCTGGGTTATCCGTGAGGAGCGCGAGGGCGAGCCGATCGACGCCTTCCAGCTCGAAGAGGTCGACACACCGGAGCCGGCGGCATTTGAGGTCGTCGTCCGCGTGATGGCGGCAGGCGTCAACTTCAACAACGTTTGGGCTGCCCTCGGCAAGCCTGTTTCGGTCTTCAAGTCTGGCGACCACCCTGAGTTCGGCCACCACATCGGCGGCTCTGACGCTTCCGGCGTCGTTTGGAAGGTAGGCCCGGGAGTAACGCGCTGGAAGCCAGGCGACGAAGTGGTCGTGCACTGCAACCAAGCTTCATACGAAGACGTCGAGGTCCACGGCCTCGACCCGATGGCCGCGCCGTCGCAGAAGATTTGGGGCTACGAGACGACCTGGGGTTCATTCGCCCAGTTCACGAAGGTGCAGGCCCAGCAGCTGCTGCCGAAGCCGGCCGCGCTCTCATGGGAGGAAGCCGCCAGCTATGGCCTCACCTACTTCACCGCTTACCGCATGCTGCTCGACCGCGCCAAGCTTCAGTCCGGCCATCGAGTACTGATCTGGGGCGCCGCTGGAGGCCTCGGCGTTTTCGCAACGCAGCTCGTTAAGGCAGCAGGCGGCCAGAGCGTTGGCGTCGTCTCATCCGAAGGCAAGGGTGAGCTGATCAAGCAGCTCGGCGCAACCGATTACATCGACCGCCGCGAGTTCGCGGGGATGATGCGCACCGGTAACGAAACGCCGGAGGAGGAAAAGGAGCGCTTCGCCGTAAGCCGCGCATTTGCCAAGCGCGTCAAGGAGATCCTTGGCGACGCGCCCGACATCGTCTTCGAACACGTCGGCATGGCGACCTTCCCGACCTCAGTCTTCACCGTCAAGCCGTTCGGCAAGGTCGTAATCTGCGGCGCCACATCGGGCTTCACGCTCGACTTCGACGTGCGCTACCTCTGGATGCGCCAGAAGGAGATCATCGGCTCGCACTTCGCCAATGCCTGGGAGTGCACAAAGGCCAACCAGCTAATCGACGACGGCCTGATCAAGCCGGTGCTTTGGAAAACGATGGGCTTTGAAGACGTCGCCAACGCCCACCAGCTGATGCATGAGAACAAGCACGCAGGCAAGATTGCTGTTCTCGTCGGGGCCGAGGAGGAGAATCTTGGTCGTAGCGGTGAAACCCCGGCCGAGCCGCCGGCAATTCGAGCAGAGGTAGGTGCCTAATGACAAACGTTATAGATATTCCTTGGTACGCAAACGGCTTCCGCGGCGACAAGCTGGAGGCCGCTCTTCGCGACGTCGCGCCGACCGCGCTGCGCTATGGCGCGACCGCCTGGGCCGTTCACCGCAGCCGCGATGACCGCTACAAGTTTTCTCAGACCGCACAGTTCGAAAATAAGCTCGACTTTGATCGCTGGTGGGCGGGCCCGGAGATGACCGAGTTCCGCGCAATCACTTCCGGCTGGTACCAAGTGCCCGTCTTCTACGCTTGGAATGACCTCGTCGGTGAGGGTCGCGTAAGCCCCGAACCGCCGCACCGCAATGGTGGCTCAAACGGCGATCACCCCAACGGCAACGGCCATGCGCCCGAGCCCGGCAACGGCGCTGCGCTCGAAGTTACTTCGCTGAACTAGTTGGCGCTAGCCCTGCTCAAGCGGCGCCATCGTTAGGCCCGCGTCGCAGAGCTGTTCCCAGAAAAGCTCGGCCGCTTCTTGGTGGCCGCTCCAGACGATTGCGAGGCCGCGGGTGTGAATCTCGTCGGCCAGCGCGTAGCCGCCGTCGAGCGTTACACCGGGCAGAGTGCGCGAGAGCGCACCGGCAACCCCGTCGAAGGTGTTGTGGTCGTCGTTGCGCACGATCACGCGCCACTGGCCTCCAATTCCGGAGCCCGGGCCCTGCGTGCGAGGAAGCTCAGCAGTCTGCGACATCGTTAAAAAGCGTAGCTGCTGACTACTCTTCGCGCTGCAGTAGAGCCCTCGTGATCCCCGCGTAGCCGTCCTCGGAGCGCATCACGGCGAAGTAGCCGGCTGCCGTCTGCGCGTCGGCTGCCCCAGTCAGCCACTCGGCCTGCAAGGCAGCGTAGCTCTCGGCATCCGGAGCCTCGAGCGCCCACACCTGGGCCCGGGCGAGGTCTTCACGCAGCCGATCGAGCTGTTCGGCAACCCCTTCTTGAACGCCAAAGTGCGTGATCGCCAGCCGCTCGGGCGCGACCCTCTCAATCAGTTCGATCGACTGCTCCCACGCGGCAAGGTCGATCTCCGGCGGCGGCGTTGGCGCCAGCACCGGGCCGCCGAGCCGTCGCACACCAGCAACGTCGCCGCTGAAGAGCGTTCCGCTCGGCTGATGCAGATAGGCCACGTGGTTCCCGCAGTGCCCGGGCGTGTAAAGCACCTGCCAATCATCGATCAGCTCATCGCCGGCTAGAACCCGCACGCGCTCCTGTGGCACCGGAAGTATCTCGCCCCAGAGCCGACCCATCTCGTCGCCATAGATCCTCGTCGCGCTGGCGATTAGCCGCTCAGGGTCGATCACGTGCGGCGCGCCAAGTTCGTGAACCCAAACCTCGGTTTCGGGCCACAGCTCGATCAGCGCGCCGGTCGCGGCAGCATGGTCAAGGTGGATGTGCGTGAGCAGGATTGCTCGCGGCGCCTCGCCTCCGAGCGCGTCGATCACGCGCTGGCTGCTGACCTGCGGCCCAGGATCGATGATTACGTCGCCTTGCCGGTAACAGCAGATCGACTCTTCGCGGCCCAGATGTTGCAGATCGATCGCTTCAAGCTCAGACAAGGCTTCGCAGCATACAATCGGCTGATGGACCCCCGCCTGCCAGAGCCAGACCGCCCGTGGATGATCCGCACCTACGCTGGGCACTCAACGGCTGAGAAGTCGAACGAGCTCTACCGCTCCAACCTTGAGAAAGGCCAGACCGGCCTCTCGATCGCCTTCGACCTGCCAACGCAAACCGGCTACGACCCCGATGACCCAATCGCTCGCGGCGAAGTCGGCAAGGTTGGCGTTCCCGTCGCCCATCGCGGCGACATGGAAGCGCTGCTCAGCGGGATTCCGCTCGACAAGATGAACACCTCGATGACGATCAACGCGACGGCGGCTTGGCTGCTGGCGCTCTACATCGCCGTCGCCGAGGAGCAGGGCGCCTCGCAGGCCGAGCTAACCGGCACGACTCAGAACGACATCATCAAAGAGTTCCTCGCTCGCGGCACCTACGCCTTCCCGCCGGCGCCGTCGATGCGGCTGATCGCTGACATGATCGCCTACACCGTTGAGCACGTGCCGCAGTGGAACCCAATCAACATCTGTAGCTACCACCTGCAGGAGGCGGGCGCCACGC
>JBAXGJ010000014.1:0-15352 GCA_037139475.1 Actinomycetes bacterium | reverse complement strand
TCACGACGAGCGCGAGCAGACGCTCAACCAGCTGCTCGTCGAGATGGACGGCTTCACGATGACCGACAACGTGATCCTGATCGCCGCCACCAACCGCCCAGACATCCTTGACCCGGCGCTGCTGCGCCCCGGCCGCTTCGACCGCCAGATCGTCGTTGACCGCCCCGACCGCAAGGGTCGCGCGAGGATCCTTGACGTCCACACCCGCGGTAAGCCGCTGGCGAAGGAGATCGACACCGACACGCTCGCTGGTCAGACGCCCGGCTTCACCGGCGCCGACCTCGCCAACCTCGTCAATGAGGCGGCGCTGCTTGCGGCCCGCCACGGCAAGCGCGAAGTAACTCAGGTTGAGCTTGAAGAGGGGATCATGCGCGTGATCGCGGGCCCCGAGAAGAAGACGCGCGTGATGAGCGACAAGGAACGGCTCGTCACTGCCTTCCACGAGATGGGCCACGCAATCGTCGGCCACTACCTCGAGTTCTCAGACCCTGTCCACAAGATTTCAATCGTCAGCCGCGGCCAAGCGCTCGGCTACACGATCTCAATGCCGCAAGAGGATCGCTTCCTGACGACGCGCGCTGAGCTGCTCGACTCAATGGCGATGACACTTGGCGGCCGCGCCGCCGAAGAGATCGTCTTCAGCGAGATCACTACCGGCGCTTCGAACGACATCGAGAAGGTCACAGCGACCGCCAAGCAGATGGTGATGCGCTTTGGGATGAGCGATCGGCTCGGCCCACGCGTCTTCGGCCGCGATCAAGGCCAGCCATTCCTTGGCCGCGAGTTCTCCTCTGAGCCCGACTACTCGGATGAGATCGCGCGCGAGATCGACGACGAAATCCGCCGCATCATCGAGTCGGCCCACCAGCGCGCCAGGGACATGCTGACCGAGCATCGCGAGGTGCTTGAAACAACTTCACGGATCCTGCTCAAGCGTGAGACGATCGAGCGCAATGAATTCCTTGCGCTGCTCGACGGCAAGAGCGAAGAAGATGTCTTCGGCCCCGACGACGCTCCGGCGCCGCCGACCGACGGTACTCCTGAAGCTGCAACGGAGGCCGAGCGCGACGCGCCGCGGCCAACGACGCTGCCGGGTCTTGCCGGCGGAACACTTGAGGCCCGCGGCCTCGATCTGCCTGAGAAGCCTGAACCGGCCTGAGCCGCCGCGCGCGCGGGAGATCCGATGAGCGCTGACTGGAAGGTGATGGGCGTCTGCAACGCAACGCCTGACTCGTTCTCTGATGGTGGGCTGCTGCCGACTGCTGAGGCCGCGATCGCGCACAGTCTTGATCTGGCCGAGCAGGGCGCGGTGATCATCGATGTAGGGGGCGAGTCAACCCGCCCCGGCGCCGATCCGGTAGACGAAGCCGAGGAGCTGCGCCGCGTGATTCCTGTGGTCGAAGGGATCGCAGCCGCCGCGCCGCAGATGCAGATAAGCGTTGACACGACCAAGGTCGCTGTCGCGGCCGCCGCGCTCGAGGCCGGGGCTAGTTACGTCAATGACGTCAGCGGCTTCACGCGCGAGCCAGCGATGGCCGAGCTCGTCGCGCAGGCCGGCTGCGACTGCTGCCTGATGCACATGATCGGCTCGCCGCAGACAATGCAGGATGAACCCCGCTACGACGATGTTGTCGCCGAGGTTTGCGAATTTCTCAGCGAGCGCGCCGAGCTAGCGCTGGCGGCTGGAATCAAACGCGAGCGGATTGCCGTCGACCCAGGGATCGGCTTCGGTAAGACGCTCGAACACAACCTCGATCTGCTCGCCAACCTCGGCGCGGTCGCAGCGCTCGGCTATCGGGTTGTGATCGGGCTTTCGCGCAAGCGTTTTCTTGGCGAACTGACCGGCGCCGAGCGGCCCGATCAGCGAGTTGCGGCAACGGTTGCGGCCAACGTGCTCGCTTTTGAGCGCGGCGCCTCGGTTTTTCGCGTCCACGACGTGCGAGCAACCGTCGATGGTCTAAAGCTCGCTAGTGCTACGTTGGCGCGCGATGGACGCTGACGAAGAGAACGAGGAGAACGAGGAGTTCGACGAGGAATTCGGCGAGCGCAGCACTGAGCTGGCCGCCACCAGCATTGAAGTAACCGGCCTCTCGCTCTACACCCATCATGGCGTTAGCGACGCCGAGCAGGAGATCGGCCAGCGGCTCGTCTTCGACCTCCGCTTCGACGTCGGCGCCTGCGACGCAACGGTCACCGACCGGGTTGAGGACACCGTCGACTACGGCCGCGTCTGTGAGTTCATCGCGCTAGTCGCGCAGCGCCGCTCGTACCGCACGCTTGAGGCGCTCTGCACCGAGGTCGCAAACCAGCTGCTCGATGAGTTCGACGCGCGCGAGGTCTGGGTCAAGGCGACGAAGCCTGAGCCACCGATCGCGCTGGCTGTCGAGTCGGTCTCGGTTGAGGTCTGGCACAGCGCGGCCGGCCGATGAGCACTCCGTTTGAACTGGCTACCGCGGTTGAGCCGCTCGGCGAAGGCCGCTTCAGTGCGCTCTGCGACGTCGATTGGTCGGCGCCGCGCGGCCCCAACGGCGGTTACCTCGCGGCGATCATGGTTCGCGCGATGGCCGCTGAACTGGGCGACGCGGAGCGCGAAGCGCGCTCGATCACGCTCCATTACCTGAGCCCACCGGTTGCCGGCCCCATGCAGATCGAGGTCAAGGTCGAGCGCTCCGGACGGACGCTAACGACGCTCAGCGCACGGCTCGAGCAGGACGGCAAGTGCTGCCTGCTGGCGCTAGGCGCCTTCGCCGGTCAGTTCTCCGACGCACGCCCGTTCGTCGCGCAGATGCCGAAGGCGCCTGCCGCCGACCAGATCGAGCCGATCCCAGTCGTCGAGCAGATGCCGCCGATCGCTCACCAGGTTGAGATGCGGCCCGCGCTCGGCGCGCTGCCGTTCAGCGGCTCCGACGAAGCGATCAGCGGCGGCTGGATGCGGCTCAACGAGCCACAGCGGCTCGACTCGGCGGCGCTCGCGCTCTACTGCGACGCATGGCTGCCGGCCGTCTTCACGCGCCTGACCGAGCCGGTCGGCGCGCCAACCGTTGACCTGACAATCCATTTCCGCGACCCGCAAGCGGCGCTCGAGATAGATCCGTCGGAGTCGGTTCTCGGCGTCTTCCGCTGCAGCACGGCAATCGAAGGCTTCGTTGAAGAGGACGGCGAGATCTGGTCGGCCGACGGCAGGCTCCTAGCCCACAGCCGGCAGCTGGCGCTGCTCGTAGAACCGAAGTAGCGATGGCCGCGGCTCAGATCGGCTACCTCGGCCTCGGTTCCAACGTCGGCGGCCGCCGTGAGAATCTTCAGGCCGCTGTCGACGCAATGCCAGCGCGCGGCATTTCGGTTCTGGCCTCTTCGTCGACCTACGACACCGAGCCGGTAGGGCTGGTGCTCGACCAGCCGTCGTTCCTCAACGCCTGCGTGAGGATCAGCACCGAGCTGGGGCCTGAAGAGCTGCTCGACGCCTGCAAGGAGATTGAAGCCGCGCTAGGTCGCGACCTCGAGGGCGGCATCCGCCACGGCCCGCGCCCGATCGACGTTGACCTCTTGCTGCTCGGGGAGCTTGTCTACGAAAGCGAACGGCTGAGCCTGCCGCACATCGAGACAACTTCACGCCGCTTCGTCCTAATCCCGCTGCTCGAGCTCGACTTTGATCTGCGCGCGCCCGACGGCTCGCCGCTGTCGGAAGCGCTCGTAGCGCTCGGCTTCGATGAAGGCGTGACGCGCGAAGGCGCGGCGCTGACGCTCCCGGCCCAGCTCTAGGCGACGCTGGGGAGCAGCTCCGGCGGAATCGTTCCGACCGGCGCAAAGCCTGGAGCGTCTGGGAAGCAGCGCAGCGCGAGATCGGCGCAGGGGCGGCCGGCAAAGATTTCGCTGAAGTCGGCAAATGTCATCAGCAGTCGCAGGCTTGAGCTGATCTGCAGGTCGGCAGCGTTGAACTGCTCGCCACCCATTACTCCATCAGCGATCCAACCGTCGATCTTGTCAAGCAGAATTGGCAGCGTGCGAACGTCGTCGGCGTAGGTTTCGTCGGTGGCGTGGTTGGCACGCATCTCGATCGTCGTAACTCCAGGTGCAATCAGTTTCAGCACCGGCACCGGCACCGGAGGAAGCTTTGACCCGGCCGAGTAGTTGGCCATCACTTCGGGGTGGGCTTTGAAGCTTGGCCAGAGGACTCGGCGCACGAGCGGCTGGAGCACCTCGTCGCCCCACACCTCGGCCTCGATTACGGCCGCGCGCGCCGCTCCATCGGCAGGGAAGAGCGGAGGGTCGGGGGCTAGCTCGTCGAGCCGAGCAAGGATCGCGCGTGAGCCGCTGATCTTCTCGCCGTCGATCTTGATTCCAGGCACTGTGCGAGCGCCAAAGAGAAGCTTCATCGCACCCATGTGCATCGGCGGCGGGAACTCAACTACCGAGTAGGAAAGGCCTTTGATCTTTAGTGCCCGCTCAACCGTGTCACACGGGTGAGAGCCGCCAACGGTGAAAAGTCTGATCTTCATCAGGCTGGACAGTACCCGTTCGTGCGTCGCAAATCCGGCCAGCCCGCTACCGTTGCGGCTATGAGCGTCCCACCAGTGATCCCGACCTCCCGCGATGGGTTCTTTTCGACCCTCTTCGATCTCAGCTTCACGCGCCTTCTGACGACCCGCGTAGTCAAGGGGCTCTACATCCTGCTGATCGTCGTCGTCGGGATCGGACTCGTCACAACGATTGTCTCTTCGATCATCGCCGGTTCAATCACCGGTGTGCTGATTTCGGTAATCGGTGGCACGCTCGGCGCGCTGCTGACGATCATCTACGGCCGCATCGTTCTGGAGGTTCTGCTCGCGATCTTCCGCATCCTTGAGACCAACCGCGAGATCGCTTACCTCCAGCGCCAGCAGCTGCTCGCGATCCAGCCCGAGGCCGCTGCAGGCGACGCTTCACAGCAGTTTCCGCCAGCCCCGTAAGCTGGCGCCATGCTGCTCGTAGTTGACGTAGGCAATACGCAGACCCATTTCGGCACCTATGAGGGTGGCGAGCTGGTCGAGCACTGGCGCTTTGCGACGGTGCGCGACTCAACCGCCGATGAGATCGGCGCTGCGCTGCGCAACCTCGTCGAGCTTCGCGGCGTTGAGCTCGAGCAGATCGACTCATCGATCGTCTCCTCAACCGTTCCCCAGCTCGGCCCGCAGTGGCTTGAGATGACTGAGCGCTACCTCGGCCACGAGATGCTGGTCGTCGGCCCCGGCTTCAAGACCGGGATGCCGCTGCGCTACGACAACCCGCGCGAGATTGGCGCCGACCGACTCGTCAACGCCGTCGCCGCCTACGAGCGCACGCAAGGCGCCTGCATCGTCGTCGACTTTGGCACCGCGATCACCTATGACCCTGTATCGGCAGAAGGCGAATACCTCGGCGGCATTATCAGCCCGGGTGTTGAGATCTCTGTCGAGGCGCTGGCCAGCCGCGCCGCGAAGCTGCCGAAGGTGGACCTTGAGCCGCCGCGGGCGCTGATCGGCAAGTCGACGATCGAAGCGATCCGCTCCGGCGTGATCTACGGCTTTGCGGCGATGGTCGACGGAATCGTCGCGCGGCTGCTCGAAGAGATGGGCGAGGAGACGGCGACAATCGCCACCGGCGGCCTTGCCCACCACATCGTCCCATTCACAGAGCGGATCGATGAGATCGATGATCTGCTGACGCTTGAAGGCCTGCGGATCCTGTTCGAGCGCAATCAGTGATCGGTCCGCTGAAGCTAGGCTTGCGCCGATGACCGCGCCACCTCTAACAGAGCCGTTCACGATCGGCGGCGTTGAAGCCCCCAATCGCGTCGTGCTCGCGCCGCTGGCTGGAATCGGTAACTGGTTCGTCCGGCTCCAAGCCAAACGATTCGGCGCCGGCCTGACGGTCAGCGAGATGATCTCCAGCTTCGCGATCCACCATCGCAACGAGAAGACGATGCGCGACCTGCTCGTAATCCACCCCGACGAGCGCGAGTACCCAGGCCCGATCGCCTTCCAGCTCTTTGGCCAGGACCCTGAGGTGATGCGCTCGGCAGCCGCAACGGCCGCCGAGCATGGCGCCGACATCATCGACCTCAACATGGGCTGCCCGGTGCCGAAGGTGATGAAGAACGGCGCCGGCGCGGCGCTGATCTCGGACCCCGCCGTCGCGGTTGAGATCGCGCGAGCGGCCGGCGAGGGCAGTGGACTGCCGGTGACGGTGAAGCTGCGCTCCGGTCAGAAGAACGGCGAGGCCGACGGTTACCAGCTGGCGCTGCGGCTCGTTGACGAGGCCGGCGTCGCGGCAATCGCCTTCCATCCCCGCTCGGCGCAGGTTAAGCACAAAGGCTCGCCCGATTATGAACTGGCCGCCAAGTTGGTCGCCGAGCTGCCGGTACCGGTAATCCTCTCCGGCGGGATGAGCGACACCGAGGCCACGCTGGCGGCGCGCGAGCAGACCGGCGCCGACGCAGTAATGCTGGCCCGTGGCGCGCTCGGTAACCCGTGGCTATTTGCGAATGTGCTCGGGCTGCGCGCCGAGCCACCGGCCGCCGACGAGATCATCGGCGAGCTCGGGTGGATCATCGATCGCGCCAGCGAGCACCTCGGCGAAGAGCGCGCCGCCCGCTACCTGCGGACCTTCTATCCCTGGTATCTCGATCAGCTTGAGCTCGACAAGCCAACGCTGACCGCTTTCCAGCAGAGCGACTCGATCGATCAGGTCCGCGCGATGCTGGCTCAGCTCGAACCGCTGACCAGCGCTGCGTAACCGACCGCGGAGCGCTTAATCGGGCTGCCCGAACGCTCGCTATACTGCCCGCTTCGCTTGCGCCTACGCAGCCCTAATCGCACTATTGGCACTGGCCACAACTCCTAAAAAGTGAACTTTGATGACTAAAGAAGTAATTCTTACCCCAGCCGGCCTAAAGCGCCTTCAGAAGGAACTCGACACCTTGCAGACCGATCGTCGCCGCGAGGTTGCCGAGCGGATCCGCGACGCGCGCGAGTTTGGTGAGATCGCCGAGAACTCTGAGTACGACGACGCCAAGAACGAGCAGTCGATGCTCGAGGCGCGGATCGCGCAGCTTGAAGAGCGGCTCCGCGACGCGCAGGTGATCGATAAGAAGAAGATCTCGACCGACGTCGTTCAAGTCGGCACCGCGGTTCATCTCAAGGACGAGAAGACCGGCAAGACGCAGAAGTTCACGATCGTCGGTTCAGCTGAAGCTAACCCGGCCGAAATGATGCTTTCGAACGAGTCTCCGGTCGGTCGCGCGCTGATCGGGCAGAAGCGCAACGCGGTCGTTTCAGTACCCGTTCCGAAGGGCGCTGCGCGCAAGCTGAAGATCACGAAGATCGACGTCGGTCTCTAAACCGTCATGATGGCGCTCTAGTGAGCGACCAACCGACCGATCAACCGAGCGAGCTGCTCGCCGCCCGGCGAGCGAAGCTGGAGCGGATCCGCGCCCAGGGCGTCGAACCGTTTCCGCACGACTTCCCCGGCGTGGTCGCGATCGCCGACGCCCAGGCTCCGTGGCAGCAGCTTGAGGCTGGCGAGGAGCGCGAAGACGCCTACCGCATCGCCGGTCGCCTCGCCGCGCGCCGCGGCCAGGGCAAGATGGCCTTCCTCGACATCGTCGACCGCAGCGGCCGGATGCAGGTGCAGGCGCGCGCCGACCTGCTTGGCGAAGAGGCGATGGCGCAGCTGGTCGAGTTCGACCTTGGCGACATTGTCGGCATCGACGGAACGATCTTCTCAAGCCGCAGCGGCGAGCTGACGCTGCGCGTGACCGGCTTCACGCTGCTGGCAAAGAGCCTGCGCCCGCCGCCCGATAAGCACCACGGCCTCCAAGACGTTGAAACTCGCTACCGCCGCCGCGAGCTTGACCTGATCGCCAACGAGGAGGCGCGCGAGCTTTTCGTCACGCGCGCCAAGATCGTCTCCGAGCTGCGCCGATCGCTCGACGACGACGGCTTCATTGAGGTTGAGACACCGGTGCTGCAGCCGCTCTACGGAGGAGCGTTGGCGAGGCCGTTCGTGACCCATCACAACACGCTGGATCGTGACCTCTATCTACGGATCGCAACCGAGCTCTATCTCAAGCGCTGCATCGTCGGTGGCCTCGAGCGCGTCTATGAGCTGGGCAAGGACTTCCGCAACGAGGGCCTCTCGACGAAGCACAACCCTGAGTTCACGATGGTCGAGTGGTACGAGGCCTACGCCGACTATGGCGACGCGATGGATCGCGTCGAGCAGCTCGTCGTAGGAATCGCAGCGGCAATCGCTTATGACGGCCCGATCGACTTCTCAGGCCCGTGGCCTCGAATTCCGTTGGCGCAAGCGATCAAGGACGCGACTGGGATTGACATCACCGAAGCGACCGAGCGCGACGCGCTCGTCGAAGCCATCAACGGATCCGACCAAGTGAAGCTCGACGTAGAAGACCGAGCTTGGCCGACGCTGGTTGACGACCTGCTCAGCAAGTACGTCGAGCCGGCGATCACCAACCCGGTCTTCATCACCGATTATCCGACGGCGCTGTCGCCTTTCGCCAAGCAGCACCGCAGTGAGCCGGGCTTGGTCGAGCGCTTCGAAGCGTTCGCCAGCGGGATGGAGTTTGCCAACGCCTTCAGCGAACTCAACGACCCCGACGAGCAGCGCCGCCGCTTTGAGGATCAGGTCCGTCTGGCCGAGGGCGGAGACGAGGAATCGCAGCCTTACGACGAGCTCTTCGTCCAGGCGCTGGAGCAAGGAATGCCGCCGACAGCTGGCGTCGGTTTGGGGATCGATCGGCTCGTGATGCTGATGACCGGGCGCGACTCGATCCGCGAGGTTGTGCTGTTCCCCGCGATGCGTGACTGAGCGCCTTTGCGCCGGCTCGCGACCGTTCGCCCGCTGTTAGAATGCGGTATGTCCGTAATTCTCTCCCGCTTCTTGATCCATCTGCCCGTCAGGGCCGGTAAGTAGGGTAAGAAGCGGAATCAAACAGACCCCAAAACGACCAGCGTCAGAACTCAGACAACCACCTCAACCGACTACCTACCAACACTCTTAGGAAGGACACGAATTAGATGTTCGAGCGATTTACAGAGCGTGCCCGTCAGGTCGTCGTCCTCGCACAGGAAGAGGCCCGCACGCTGAAGCACAACTACATCGGCACCGAGCACATCCTGCTCGGCCTGCTGCGTGAAGAGGAAGGGCTCGCCGCCCGCGTGCTTGAGAGCCTCGACATCACGACCGAGCGTGTTCGCGCGCAGGTCGTTCGCATCGTCGGCTCAGGCGAAGAGGTCACCTCGGGTCAGATCCCGTTTACTCCGCGCGCCAAGAAGGTGCTTGAGCTGGCTCTCCGTGAGGCGCTCAGCCTTGGCCACAACTACATCGGCACAGAGCACATTCTGCTCGGCCTAGTGCGCGAGAACGAGGGCGTCGCAGCCCGCATCCTGCTCGACTTTGACGCCGACTCGGAGAAGATCCGCAACGAAGTGATTCGCATGCTCTCCGGCCCCGGTGGTCGTCGCCAGGGCGGCTCCGGCCAGGGCAGCGCCGGCGCCACGGGCTCCGGTTCGGGCGAAGGCAAAAAG
Source organism: Actinomycetes bacterium (assembly GCA_037139475.1). Lineage (GTDB taxonomy): Bacteria > Actinomycetota > Thermoleophilia > Solirubrobacterales > Solirubrobacteraceae > F1-60-MAGs163. The sequence goes on along the minus strand of JBAXGJ010000014.1, from coordinate 5,789 downwards.
TCATCGAAGTTGCTTGACCAGTTCGGTCGCAACCTGACGCGGCTCGCCTCTGAAGGCAAGCTTGACCCTGTCGTCGGCCGCGAGACGGAGATCGAGCGGATCATGCAGATCCTCTCGCGCCGGACGAAGAACAACCCTGTTCTGATCGGCGAACCGGGCGTCGGCAAGACGGCCGTCGTCGAAGGGCTTGCGCAGCGAATCATCAACTCCGACGTTCCGCCGCTGCTGGCAGACAAGCAGATCTACACGCTTGACCTTGCAGCGCTCGTCGCCGGTTCGAAGTACCGCGGCGAATTCGAGGAACGGCTGAAGAAGGTGATGAAGGAGATCACTCAGCGCGGCGACATCATTCTCTTCATCGACGAGATCCACAACCTCGTTGGTGCCGGCGCCGCTGAGGGCGCAATCGACGCGGCCTCAATCCTCAAGCCAGCTTTGGCTCGCGGTGAGCTGCAGACGATCGGCGCGACGACGCTCGACGAGTACCGCAAGTACCTCGAGCGCGACAGCGCGCTGGAGCGCCGCTTCCAGAAGATCGTCGTTGACCAGCCAACGATCGAGGAGTCGGTTCAGATCCTCGAAGGGTTGCGTGACCGTTACGAAGAGCACCACAAGGTTGAAATCACCGATGAGGCTCTCCGCGCCGCCTGCGAGCTGGCCGACCGCTACATCGCCGACCGCCAACTTCCCGACAAAGCGATCGACCTCGTCGACGAAGCCGCCTCACGGATGCGGATCAAGACGATGACCGCTCCTCCCGTCTACCGCGAGCTCGAAGACGACATCGAGCGCACGCGGCGCGAGAAAGAGACCGCGATCGAAGATCAAGAGTTTGAGAAGGCCGCCGCATTGCGCGATGACGAGCGCCAGCTGACGCAGAAGAAGCGCGAGCTCGAAGACGAGTGGCGCAGCGGCGAGGGCGAAGGTCCGCGCCCCAGCATCGGTGAGGAAGAGATCGCCGACATCGTCTCGATGTGGACCGGCATCCCGGTCTTCAAGCTGACCGAAGCTGAGACCGCCAAGCTCGTCCGCATGGAAGACGAGCTGCACAAGCGCGTCGTCGGCCAGGAGGCCGCCGTCGAGGTCGTCTCGAAGGCGATCCGCCGCTCACGCGCCGGCCTCAAGGATCCAAAGCGCCCAACCGGCTCATTCATCTTCCTCGGCCCATCCGGCGTCGGCAAGACCGAGCTGGCGCGCACGCTCGCCCAGTTCCTCTTCGGCGATGAAGACGCAATGACGCGGATCGACATGTCGGAGTACATGGAGAAGCACGCCGTCTCACGGCTCGTTGGCTCTCCTCCCGGCTACATCGGTTACGACGAGGGCGGCCAGCTAACCGAGGCCGTGCGACGCAAGCCGTACTGCGTGCTGCTGCTCGACGAGATCGAGAAAGCTCACCCTGACGTCTTCAACATCCTCTTGCAGATCCTCGAGGACGGTCGCCTGACCGACTCGCAGGGCCGCACGGTCGACTTCCGCAACGCGATCGTGATCATGACCTCCAACATTGGCGCTCAGGAGATCGCGCAGAACACGCCGCTCGGCTTTGCGATCTCAGAGGATGAGACGGGGATCAGCTACGACGACATGAAGGGCCGCATCATGGGCGAGCTGAAGAAGGTCTTCCGCCCTGAGTTCCTCAACCGGATCGACGACGTGATCGTCTTCCACAAGCTGCAGAAGGACCAGATCAAGACGATCGTCGAACTGCTGCTGGTGCGGATCCGCGAAACGCTCGCCGAGCGCGAGTTGCAACTCGAGCTGACCGAAGAGGCGAAGGATCTACTGGTCGAGAAGGGCTGGGACCCAGCGATGGGAGCGAGGCCGCTGCGCCGCGCGATCCAGCGCTACATCGAGGATCCGCTCGCCGACTTCGTGCTCCGCTCCGAGCTGACCCCTGGCGGCACGGTGCTTGTCGAGGTTGCTCCGGAAGGCTCGGAGGAAGAGGTCACGTTGACGGTGATCGAACCGCTCAAGGTTCCGGCCGCCGTTGGCGCTCCCGAGCAGACTCACGATGATGACGACGACGATGCCGACGCCGCTGGCGACGATCTCGCCGACGAGCCTGATCTTGACGCGCCTGAGCTTGACGATGGAGAAGCGTCATAAGCGACGAGCCGGTAGTGATCAAGGTCCGCGATAACGGGCCCTATAAGGTGACCGGCTCGTTCGTGCTCGAAGACGCAGACGGGAACCCTTACGACGTTGCAGGCAGGCCGATTGTGCTTTGCCGCTGCGGTCTTTCGCAGAACAAGCCGTTCTGTGACGCCGCCCACAACGGCTCCGACTTCGTCGCCTGCGAACGCGCGCCGCAAGACTGACTGAAGGGGGCGAAGCCGTCCCCTCGGCCGCCTAATCTCGCGAGGTGGCCCGTTCAGCTTCAGTCTTTGTCTGCTCCTCCTGCGCGCACCAGGAAGCCAAGTGGCATGGCCAATGCCCGCAGTGCGAGGAGTGGAACACGCTTGCCGAGGAGCGCGCGCCGTCGCGGGCGGCAGCCAAGCGCCCGGCTGGTGCTCGCAGCGCCTCCAGCGGCCCTGTCGTGCTGCGTGATCTGGCAAGCGACAGCACGCCGCGCCTAGTCACCGGGATCACCGAGCTCGACCGCCTGCTCGGTGGTGGGATCGTCCCCGGCTCGATGGTGCTGCTCGGCGGCGCGCCCGGAATCGGAAAATCGACCTTGATCACGATGGCGCTTGGGCTGATGGCCGCGTCGGGGCGAAGCACGCTTTACATCTCGGGCGAAGAGTCAGCGGCGCAGATTCGCCTTCGCGCCGAGCGGCTCGAAGCGGGCGCCGCGCCGGGCGCGCTCGACGTGCCCGTTCTCGCCGAAACCGACCTTGACAACGTGCTCGCAGTGATTGAGGCCGAACGGCCCGACGTTTGCGTCGTCGATTCGGTCCAGACGCTGGCCTGCGCCGACCTCTCCGGCGCCGCCGGCACGGTCGGCCAGGTCCGTGAGGTCGCCTCGCGGCTGATCGAGGTTGCGAAGCGAACCGACACGGCGATCATGCTCGTCGGCCACGTCACGAAGGAGGGCTCGCTGGCCGGGCCGCGCGTGCTCGAACACCTCGTCGACTGCGTGCTCCAGTTCGACGGCGAGCGCGAGCGCACCTACCGCACGCTGCGGGCGATCAAGAACCGCTTCGGCGCGACCAACGACGTCGGCGTCTTCGAAATGCGCGACGGCGGCCTCGTCGAGGTGCTCGACGCCAGCGAACGGTTCGTCAGCGAGGCAACGCGCGCGCCGGGCAGTGTCGTCTTGGCAGCGATGGAAGGCTCGCGGCCACTGCTAGTTGAAGTGCAGGCGCTCGTCAGCCCGAGCGAAATGGTTCCGCCGCGGCGGCTCTGCAGCGGCGTTGACCGCAACCGGCTGGCGTTGGTGCTGGCCGTGCTCGCTCGCCACGCCGGCGTCTCAACCGGCAGCGCCGATGTATTCGTCAACGTCGTTGGCGGCGTGCGCGTCGATGAGCCGGGCGCCGACCTAGCGATCGCACTGGCGGTAGCCAGCGCGGCCAGCGGAACGGCGCTCAGCGCGCCTGGGGCGAAGCCGCTCTGCGCGTTCGGTGAGATCGGGCTAACGGGCGAGCTTCGCTCGGTCGCTCACCATCTGCGGCGCGAGCAGGAGGCCGAAAAGTTTGGTTTGACGGAGCTGATTACGCCGCAGCGCGCAGGCACACTTCGCGAGGCCTTAAAGCTCCCAAATATCGGCTCTGAGGACCTTTCTGCACGCAACGCGGCATAGCGCCGCGCGCCTCCAGCTCTGATAGAATGGGCTTCTATGGCGCGTCAATCAGGAGCAGATTCAACAGATTCAGGATTGCGCCAAGAGAGCTCTCTCGTCCGTGCGCTGGAGATGGTTGCACCCGGCACGGCGCTGCGCGAAGGGATCGACAACGTCGTCCACGCGCGCACCGGCGGTTTGATTGTCGTCGGTGACCCTGAAGAGATCAGCTTCATGTTCTCAGGCGGTATTCGCCTCGACATCGACTACTCGCCAGCCTTCCTCTACCAAGTCGCGAAGATGGACGGCGCGATCATCCTCAACGCCAACGCGACCAAGATCGCGATGGTCAACGTTCAGCTGCTCCCCGACCCGACGATCCTTTCGCTTGAGACAGGCACGCGCCACCGCACCGCCGAGCGCGTCAGCAAGCAGAGCGACTCGCTCGTAATCGCAATCTCACAGCGACGCGAAATCGTCTCGCTTTACGTCGATGGAGCGAAGTACATCCTCGAAGACATCCCGACCGTGCTGGCGAAGGCCAACCAGGCGCTCGCGACGCTCGACAAGTACCGCCTGCGGCTCGATCAAGTTTCGACCCGTATGACGGCGCTCGAGTTTGAAGGCGGCGCGACGCTGCATGACGTGCTGACGGTTCTCCAGCGCTCGGAGCTGGTGACGCGGATGGCCGCCGAGATCGAGAGCTACATCGTTGAGCTGGGCGCCGAGGGCCGGCTGATCGAAATGCAGCTCGAGGAGACGCTCTTCGGCACCGCTGCCGACAAGGCTGCGCTGGTTCACGATTATCTGGTCGATGACGCTGACGACAACTTCGCCGAGGCGCTTGAGCAGATCGGCCGAATCGACCATCAAGACCTACTTGACTTCGGCCGCCTCTCTGAGCTGCTTGGTTACGACCGCAAGGTCAACACGATCGACCATCCGGTATCGCCGCGCGGCTACCGGATCCTCGGTTTCATCCCGCGACTGCCGAAGCTGGTTGTCGCGAACATCGTCGCTGCCACAGGTGGACTCGAGGAGCTGCTCGCCGTTGGCGATGCGCAGCTCGAGAGCATCGAAGGCGTGGGCGAAATGCGTGCCAAGGAGATCCGCGAGGGCCTGCGCCGCGTGCAGGAGATCAACTTCGTCGATCGACAGATGCACAGCTGAAGTACCTAATCGGTTGAAAAGCGTGGCTTGGGAATGATTCCCTCGCCGCTAACGCAAGGGGGACACCATTACGCAAACAAATGAAGAGCTAATTGACGATCTCGAGATGCCCGTTCTGGAGCACATCGAGTTCGAGTGCGGCGACAACGTCGTCTATCCGCACCACGGCGCCGGCAAGGTGCTGAAGAAGGAATCGCGCAACATGCTCGGCGAGAAGCGCGTCTACCTGACGATCAAGATCCTCCACAACGACATGACTGTGATGGTTCCGTCGGAGAACGCAGCGATCGCAGGGCTGCGCCGCGTGATCGATCCAAAGACGGTCAAGAAGGTCCTGGCCGTAATTCAGGACGACGTTTCGGAGATGCCGAAGAACTGGAACCGCCGCTTCAAGCACAACCGCGACAAGATCAAGACCGGTGACATTTACGAGCTGACCGAGGTCGTCCGCAACCTCGCGATCCGCGAGCACGAGAAGGGCCTCTCAACCGGCGAGAAGCAGATGTACACGCGGGCCAAGAAGATTCTCTCGTCGGAGCTGATGTACGCGCTCGACATGGACGAGGAGCAGGCTGAAGAGCACCTCGACGGGCTGCTCGCCAAGTCGGCTGGAGTTAAGGCCTAACCGGCCTTCTGCGATGCCGGCCACCGCGGTCGCGCTTGTCGTGGCCGCCGGGCGCGGCGAACGGCTTGGGTCAGGGGGACCGAAGGCGTTCGCCGAGCTGGCCGGCCGGCCGATGCTCGAATGGAGCATCGACGCGCTGCGCCAGGTAGCGGCAATCGATCAGATCATCGTTGCGCTGCCTGAGGGCTTTGAGGCGCCGCAGGGGACCGTTGGCGTAACTGGCGGCTCCGTGCGCTCTCAATCGGTCTTAAACGCGCTCGCAGCGGCCGATCC
>JBAXGJ010000013.1:0-15457 GCA_037139475.1 Actinomycetes bacterium | reverse complement strand
CGACTGTGCCGTCGGCGAACTCAACCTTCTTGATCGCCACCGGGCGGATTCTCCAACCACCGTTATTGACGGTGACGTAGGCGCGCGTCATCTCGAGTGGGGAGACGCCGTTCGTTAAGCCGCCGAGTCCCTCGGCCGGGTAAGCGTCAAGGTGGCTCGTGATGCCCATGTCGTAGGCCGCCTTGCGCACAGCTTCAGGGCCGACATCGAGGTCGAGCTGCTGGAAGACAGTGTTGTCGGAGCGCACCAGCCCGTCGAAGATTGTTGTCGCGCCCCCGTAGGCGTGGTCGTCGGTCTGAACGTCGATCGGGGTGCCGGTCGCCTTGTCGACGAACTTCAGCGGCTTCGACTCGTAGGTCACCTTGTTGATGTCAACGCCTTGGCGCAGCGCTGCCATCATCACCATCACCTTGAAGGTTGAGCCCGGCTGGCGCTTGCCCTGCGAAGCGAGGTTGAATTTTGAAGCCGAGTAGTCGCCGGAGGAGGCCATCGCCTTGATGTAGCCGCTCTCGGGGTCGATCGAAACAACCGCCGAAGAAGGTGCCCCCGGGTAGCCGAGCTGGCCGGCGATCGCGTTTCGTGCTGCTTGCTGCAGTTTCAGGTCGACCGTTGTGTAGACCTTCATCCCGCCTGCGCGAACGCGCTCGGCGCCATAACGGTTGATCAGTTCGTTGCGGACGTAATCGAAGAAGTAGCCCTCGCGACGCTGCGCGTAGTAACTGTTGCCCTTGACGCCGAGCGGCTGCTGCTGCGCGGAAACCTTCTGCGCTTCGCTGATGTAGCCCTCGTCTGCCATCTGGTTGAGGACTTGGTTGCGGCGTTGGCGTGCCAGTTCGGGAGCGAGGAACGGGTTGTACTGCGACGGCGCTTGCGGCAGCCCGGCTAGAAGGGCCGATTCAGCGAGCGTCAGCTTGTTGGCCGGCTTGTCGAAGAAGACTCGAGCTGCTGCCCCCACTCCAACGGCGGTCTGGCCGCCGACCGTGCCGTAAGGAACGTTGTTGAGGTACTCGGTCAGGATCCAGCGCTTGCCGGCCGCGCCGGGGTGCTTGCTTTCAAGGTCTGTCGCCAGCTTCGCCTCGCGGATCTTGCGCGTGATCGTGCGCTCCTTGTTGCCCTTAAAAAGGTTTCGCACCAGCTGCATCGTCAACGTTGAGCCGCCTTGGACCGTCGCCCCGCTGGAGACGTTCTTGACTGCCGCGCGCACGACTCCTTCGTAGTCGACGCCGTTGTGTTTGAAGAAACGACGGTCCTCGATCGCGACCGTCGCGTTACGCATCTCGTCGGTCATCGCGGCCTCGTCGATCGGCGTGCGAAGCACGTCGCCCTGGATGAAACCAAGCCTCGTGCCATCAACTGCGTAGACGGTTGAGGTTGCCCCCTGCTCACTTGGCTTCAGCTCTGAAAGCTTGGGCGCCGAAGAGGCAACCGACGCGAGGTAGCCAAAACCGCCGAGAACAGCGATGAATGCGGCCGCTCCGCCGATCGCAAGCAAGGCAAAGATCGCTCGCCCGGCACCTGCCTGGCTGCGACGACGACGAAGTTTTCGGCTGCGTAGAGACACTTGGGTAGTTGTTCGCGGCAGTCTGGTCGGCACCTGCCAAAAGTGCCCATATCTGCGGCGAAGTAGGGCAATTCTAGCTGGTGAGGTGGCACCTGAGCGCCGCTTGACCGGCAGGTGAGAGCTGTCGATCAGGGAATATCACTCAGAGAATGGCCAGCTCGCTGCCAACCGACCTGCCGGAGATCATCTCTATTGACGCCCTCGGCACGCTGATCGAGGTCGTCGACCCGGTCGGCGGCTTGGTCGATGCGTTGGCTAGCCGCGGCGTCACCGTCAGCGCCGATCAAGCTGGCAGCGCATTGGGCGCGGAGATGTCTTACTACCGAGCCAACAGCGCTTTCGCCGGCAGCCAGGAAGCGCTCGATGAGCTGCGTGATCGCTCGACCGAGGTACTCGCCGAAGCGCTGCCTGAGTCGGCGTCAGAGATCGGCTTCGCGGCGATGCGCGAGTCGCTCGGCGAGGCGGTTCGGTTTGCTCCCTTCCCCGAGGTCGTGGCCGTCCTTGACGCGCTGCGCGCGGCCGGCGCGCGGCTCGTGATCGTCAGTAACTGGGATATCTCGCTCTACGAGGTGCTTGATCAGCTCGGCCTGCGCGAGCGGGTTGATGGCGTCGTTATCTCGGCTGAGGAGGGGCTGGCAAAGCCCGATCCGGAGCTGATCTACCGTGCCGTCAGCAGAGTTGGCGGCAGCAGCGATTCGAGCGTCTGGCACGTTGGCGACGATCCGGCCTCCGATCTGGAGATGGCGCGGGCGGCGTCTGTGCTTCCTGTGCTGATCGATCGCTACCAGCAGTACGGCGATCTGAGCGACGCGGTTGTGCTCGATTCGCTTGCGGGTCTAACGCCTGCCGGTCGCTAAGGTTGCCGCCGATGTCGACCGCTTACCCCGAGGGGCTGCCAGCGCCGTTTGTTCACCCCGCCCCGCCGAAGCCGCCGGAGCTTCCAGACGGCATTGAGCCGACCTCGCTGGCGCCAAACTGGCGCGCTTGGATGGGCTTTTCGGCGCTGCTGGTTGGCTTCGTGGCGGCCGCTGTTGGCGCCGTGATCCTGACGCTGATCGGCGGCGCCTTCGATGGCTCAGTTGTCGCCAGCGGCAAGCTCGCCAACCCGTCGCCGGCGGTCAACATTCTCGCGACCGTCGTTCAGGATCTCTGCCTGATTGGCGCGGCGCTGATCTTCGCGCGGATCGCTGGGCGCCCGCGGCCTTGGGACTTCGGGCTACGCGGCACGCGCTTCTGGCCAGCCGTCGGTTGGGCGCTAGTTACCTGGGCAGCATTCCTGATCGTCACCTTGGCTTGGGTCAAGCTGGTCGGAGCCAACAACGCGAGCGAGAAGCTGCCGAGCGAGCTCGGCGCCGACAAGAGCCGCTTGGCGCTGATCTGTGTAGGCGTACTCGTCTGCGTCGTAGCGCCGCTGGCGGAGGAGTTCTTCTTCCGCGGCTTCTTTTTCACGGCGCTGCGCTCGTGGAAGGGAATCTGGCCAGCGGCGCTCGTCACCGGCCTGATCTTCGGTGGCATTCACGCCGGATCATCGGACATCGCCTTCCTTCTTCCGCTCGCCTTCTTCGGCTTCTCGCTCTGCCTGCTTTATGCGAAGACCGGTTCGCTCTATCCCTGCATTGCGATTCACGCAGCCAACAACTCGATCGCTTTCTGCTCCTCGCAGGGCTGGGGCTGGCAGATGGCGCCGGTGCTGGTCGGCACGCTGGCGTTTGTAGCCCTCGTCTGTTGGCTTGTGCGGCTGGCGGCCGGACCGACGCCGGCCTGGGCGCTGAGCTGACGCAATCCGGGGGATGCGCCCGTACAATCCGTCGGTGCCCAACCGTCGACTCGCCCTTGGTCTCTCGCTTCTGTCGCTTGCGCTGCTCGCCTTGCCAGCGGCTGCCTTTGCGCAGGATCCAGCTCCGTCGCCTGATCCGGCGCCGGTCACTCCAACCAAGGCGACGATCAAGCTTGGTTTCACCGGCCTGACGCAGCGCCAGGTACTGGCCGGTGAGGACTGGACAATCAAAGGCCGAGTCAGCAGCTTTGTCGTAGGCCAAAAAGTGACGCTCAGCATCACTCGGCGCGGGCGCAAACTGATCACGCGCACGCTCGCGATCACGCAGGACGGCTCGCTCGGCCGGTTCTCGCTTCCGATCAAGCTGACCAAGGGTGGGCGTCTAACGATTCGAGCGAGCCATGACGCGACGCCCGAGATGGCCGCCGCGCAGTCGAGCGCGGTCCGCGTTCGAGTCGTCTCGCGCTACGCGAGCGCCGGCGACCGTGGCCTCGCCGTCAAATACCTCCAGAGCCGGCTCTCAAGGCTTGGCTATGTAGTCGGCAAGCGTGGCTATTACGACTCGCGCACCGGCCGCGCAGTTCTAGCCTTCCGCAAGGTCACTGCGATGGCCCGCAACTACGTCGCGACGAGCGAAGTCTTCAGTCGCCTCGCTAAGGGTTGGGGTCGCTTCAAGGTTCGCTACAAGGATCACGGCCGCCACGTTGAGGGCGACATCACACACCAGGTGTTGGCGCTGATCGAGCACGGCAAAGCTGTGCGGATCTACCCGATGAGCTCCGGTAAGTCCTCAACGCCGACGATTCTCGGCAACTTCACCGTCTACATGAAGGAGCCCGGGACTAACGGCCACGGAATGATCTTCTCGAGCTACTTCATCCGCGGCTACGCGATCCACGGTTACGTCGACGTGCCGCTTTACCCGGCCAGCCACGGTTGTTTCCGGATTCCCCCTCCGGACGCGGTCTCGGTTTACAACTGGATCCACGTCGGCACGCCGGTCGACACCTACTACCGCTAGCGTCGCCTTCGATGGATGCACGCGAACGACTAATCGAAGAGCTGCGCGCCCACGCCTTGATCCTCGGCGAGGTGACCTTGACGAGCGGCGCGGTCGCTCAGTACTACGTCGATTCGAAGCGCGCGATCATGCTGCCGGTCGGCTTTGCCGCGCTCGGCGAGCTAGTAGCGGCGAAGGCCGCCGAGCTCGGCGCCACTGCGGTCGGCGGAATGACGATGGGCGCCGACCCGGTTGCCTGCTCAGCGCTCGCCGGCGGAGCGAACGTGAAGCTCTTCTTCGTCCGCAAGGAGGCCAAGCAGCACGGCCTCGCGCGACGGATCGAAGGGCCGCTGCTCGACCCCGGCGAGCGTTGCCTCGTTGTCGAGGATGTTGTGACTAGCGGTGGCTCGACCGTCCGAGCGATCGAAGCGGTGCAGGAGGGTGGCCACGAGGTCGTCGGCGTGGTGTCGGTGCTCGATCGACTTGCCGGCGGCGCCGAAGCGATCGAAGCTGCGGCCGGCGCTCCCTACACGGCGCTGACCACGATCGACGACGTTTACCCCGACCGCACAGACCGCTAACCGGAGTAGAGAATGCCCCGACCTGGATTCGAACCAGGGGCCTGCTCCTTAGGAGGGAGCCGCTCTATCCAGCTGAGCTATCGGGGCTAGGCCTCCCGAAGATACGCCGCCGTCACGGCGGTGTGCGCAAAACCCCGATCGGTAGTAGATTTCGCGCTTAGGCTTGAGCTGCTGGCTCGCAGGATTAACGGGGGGCTGAAGAATCGGCGATTGGATCAAGAACGTGGGGAGTTCGGCGTGAGCACCGGCGTGCCTCGGCTCGTTGAGCCTTCATCCGGCCTGACGGCAGCCGACCCGCTCGAGTTCGGCACGATTGCCGGCCGTACGCCCTGGCAGCTTTTCTGGCGCAACTTCAAGAAGGACAAGGTCGCGCTCGCTGGCCTTGTTTTCATCGTCCTACTAGTGATCGCGGCGATCGCCGCGCCGCTGATCACAAAGTTAATTGGCGCCTCGCCGCCGAATTTGATCAACACCGATGCGCTCGATTCGTTCGGCACGGCGACCGGCCCCAGCTCCGAGCATCTATTCGGCGTCGATCCGCTCGGCCGCGACGTTCTCAGCCGAACGCTCTACGGCGCTCGCGTCTCGCTCGAAGTGGCGCTGATCTCAACCGCGCTGGCGACCTTCATCGGCGTCGTCCTCGGCCTCGTAGCTGGCTTCTTCCGCGGCTGGGTCGATTCGGGGATTTCACGACTGATGGATGTGCTGCTGGCATTCCCGGCGCTGCTGTTGGCGCTCGGGCTGGCGGCGGCCTGCTCACTCGGTGACGGTTGCGCCGTCAGCACGCCGCTGCAGGCAGCCGGACTGGCGACCGTTGTTGCCGGCCTGCTTGGCGCCGCGCTCTCGCTCGCGCGTGGGCGCCGCGAGATGGTCGCCGCCTCATTGGTCGTAGTTGGCTTTGGCCTCTTCTTCGCGCTGCTTGGAACCTTCTTCACGATCAAGATCGAGCCGGGCGCCGGCGTCGTGATCTTCGTGATCACGCTCGTCAGCTGGACCTACATCGCCAGGATCGTCCGTGGCCAAGTGCTTTCGCTGCGCGAGAAAGAGTTCGTTGAGGCATCGCGCTCGCTCGGGGCCTCGGACTCGCGGATCGTCTTCAAAGAGATCCTGCCGAACCTGATCGTCCCAATCATCGTTTACGCGACGCTGATCCTGCCGACCAACATTCTGCTTGAGGCGGCACTCTCGTTCCTTGGCGCCGGGGTTCAGCCACCTAACGCGTCATGGGGCGCGATGATCGCCGAAGCGACCTCGGTCTTCGACACGGCCTGGTGGTACATGCTCGTTCCGGGGCTCGCATTGCTCTTTACGGTGCTGGCCTTTAACGTCGTAGGAGATGGACTTTCCGACGCGCTCAACCCGCGTCAGGAAGGCTGATCATTGTTAACCGATTTAGTTCGAAAACGAACCGGCCGAAAGCCGGGAAGGAAGGTAACCCGATGAAATCGATTCGCTTCTGTTCCGCAGCACTGGTTGCGCTCGTACTGAGCCTGACAGCAGTTGCCTGTGGCTCAAGCAGCAGCAACAGTGGCTCGTCGAACACTGTCGGCGATGTTCCCGCCAAGCAGTCATTGACCGGTAAGACCGGCGGCGCGCTAACGGTCCTAGCCAGCGACGACGTCGACTACATCGACCCCGGCGCGGCCTATTACCAGTTCACCTTCATGGTTACCTCGGCGACGCAGCGCGCGCTTTACTCCTTCGGTCCTGATGACTCGGTTGACCCTGTCCCCGACCTCGCCACTGAGGCTGCGGATGTCTCCGCTGACGGTAAGACGGTCACGGTCAAGATCAAGCCGAACGTCAAGTTCAGCCCCCCGGTTAATCGTGTCGTCACTTCGGCAGACGTTAAGTACGGGATTGAGCGAGCCTTCCTTCCGACCGTCGCAAACGGTTACGCGGAGGTCTATCTCGGCGACATCGTCGGCGTCAAGGACTTCACCGATGGGAAGGCGACTGAGATCACTGGGATCGAAACGCCCGACGCGACGACGATCGTGCTCAATCTCAGCCGCGGAACCGGTGGCGCCGCTGCCGGCGCGCTGGCGCTGCCGATCAGCGCCCCGGTGCCGAAGGAGTACGCAGCGAAGTTCGACGCCAAGAACCCTTCGACCTATGGCGTCAATCAGGTTGCTACTGGGCCTTACATGATCGAAGCTGACTCCAAGGGTGCTTTGACCGGCTATGAGCCCGGCAAGAAGATCAACCTCGTTCGCAACCCCAACTGGGACCGTTCGACCGATTTCCGCAAGGCCTACCTCGACACGATCAACATTGAGGAAGGCAACAACGACACGACTGTCGCGGCGCGCCAGATCATCAAGGGCAACGCGCAGATCAACGGTGACTTCGGGCCGCCACCGGCGGTGCTGAAGGAGATCTTCAATTCGACGCCTGATCAGCTTGCGCTGACGCCGTCGGGCGGAATTCGCTACGTCGCGCTAAACACGTCGCTGGCGCCGTTTAACAACCTCAACGTGCGCAAGGCGGTGCTCGCGGCATTCGACCGTGAAGCGATGCGCGCAACACGCGGCGGTGCGCTGCTTGGCCCGATCGCCAACCATTTCATCCCGCCGGATATCGGTGGATTCGAAGAGGCCGGCGGCTTGGATGGCACCGGCGTTGATTTCCTGGCGAATACAAAGGGCAACCTGACGCTGGCGAAGGAGTACATGAAGAAGGGCGGCTTCCCGTCAGGTATGTACACCGGTAGCGACGAGCTGCTGATGGTCGGCACCTCCGGCGGCGCCTCGCAGAAGGCCGCCGAGTTGGCGGCCACGCAGTTTGAGAAGCTCGGCTTCAAGCCGAAGCTGCGGCTCGTGACGGCAGACACGATGTACACCAAGTTCTGCGGCGAGCCGAAGGCCAAGGTGATCATCTGCCCGAACGTTGGCTGGCTGAAGGACTTCAGCGATCCGCAGACGATGCTCGACGCGACATTTAATGGAGAGAACATCATTGCCAACGGTGGTTTCAACTCGAACTGGCCGCAGCTCAATGTTCCCTCGATCAACGCGGCGATGGCCAAGGCTGAGCTGATCGTCGGCGACAGCGCGCGCAACAAGGCATGGGCCGACATTGACCGCCAGGTCACGGCTCAGGCCCCGGCTGTTCCTTGGATCTGGGATGACAACCCGAACATCCGCAGCGCCGATGTCGCCGGTGTCGTCAACAAGTTCAATGGCAACTGGGACCTCTCCTTCACCTCGCTGAAGTAGAGATTTTCGCTGCTCGTAAATCGCGAATGGCCCCTGCCGCAGGCGCGGCGGGGACCATTCGCGCCTGCCTGGCCGTGAACGAATGATTCGCTACATCCTGCGCCGCTTACTGTGGGTTGTTTTCCTGCTCTTCGCGGTCAGCTTCGTCACCTTCGTGATCTTCTATCTGCTGCCCTCGGCCGACCCGGCCGTGCTGCGCGCCGGGCGCCAGGCTAATCCGGCGCTGGTCGCCTCGATCCGTCACCAGCTTGGCCTCGACCAACCTTGGTATGTGCAGTACGGGCGGTACATGAAGGAGCTGATATTCCACTTCGACTTTGGCTTCAGCTATCAGAACGGCGTCCCCGTCCGTCAGCTGATCTTCAGCCGCCTGCCGGCCTCGATCTCGCTTGCCGCCGGCGCCGCGGTGCTCTGGCTTGTGATCGGCATCGGCGTTGGAATCATTGCTGCCGTGCGGCCGCGGACGAAGCTCGACCGCGCTTCGATGGGGGCTGCGCTGGTTGGCATTTCGGCTCCGGTTTACTGGCTTGGCCTCGTAGCGCTCTACCTCTTCTCATCGGACATCGGGCTGATCCCAATCCTTCCCGGCGCCAACTCTTATGTGCCGCTAAGTGAAGATCCGTTTTCTTGGTTCACTTCGCTGATCATGCCGTGGTGCGTGCTGGCGGTCAGCTTCGCGGCCTTCTACTCGCGGTTGCTGCGCGGCAACCTGACCGAGGTATTGGGCGAGGATTACATCCGCACCGCTCGCGCCAAAGGACTCTCCGAGCGGCGCGTCGTCTTTCGCCACGGGCTGCGCTCGGCGATCACGCCGATCGTGACGATCTTTGGGCTTGACCTTGGAATCTTGCTTGGCGGCGCGATCCTGACCGAGACTGTTTTCAACATCCCGGGCATCGGTCGGCTGTCGTACTCATCGATCGTTCGTAGCGATCTGCCGGTGATTCAAGGCACCGTTCTGCTCGGCGCCTTCTTCATCGTCTTCGCCAACCTCTTCGTTGACATCCTCTACGCCTTCCTCGACCCAAGGGTGCGTTACGAATGAGCGCTCTGTTGACGGTCAAAGATCTCAAGGTCAGCTTCAACACTGAGGATGGCGTCGTCCACGCGGTGGAGGGTGTCTCATACGAGGTCGAGTCAGGCAAGACGCTCGGCATCGTCGGCGAATCGGGCTCCGGCAAGACGGTCGGCACGCTGACGATCATGGGCTTGACGCGCGCCGCCAATACGCAGATAAGCGGCCAGGCGATCTTTGATGGCGAGGACCTGCTCAGCGCCAGCGAGCAGCAGATGCGCGCGATCCGCGGCGACGAGATCGCGATGATCTTCCAGGATCCGCTCTCGTCGTTGCACCCCTTCTTCACTATCGGCGCGCAGCTTGTCGAGGCGATTCAGGTCCACAACAAGGTCAGCAAAGCGGCTGCCCGCACGCGCTCGGCCGAGCTGCTGACGATGGTCGGGCTCTCCGATGCGCGTGACCGCCTGAGCAGTTATCCGCACGAGTTCTCCGGCGGCATGCGCCAGCGCGTGATGATCGCGATGGCGCTCGCCAACGAGCCGCGGCTGCTGATCGCTGACGAGCCAACGACGGCGCTCGACGTGACGGTGCAGGCACAGATCCTTGAGCTGATCGCCGAGCTCCAAGCAGAGACGGGAACGGCGATGATCATCATCACGCACGACCTCGGCGTCGTCGCTGAGGTGGCCGATGAGATCGCCGTGATGTATGCCGGAAGGATCGTCGAACAGGCCAGCGCAGCCGAGCTCTTCGCCAATCCACAGCACCCCTACACGCGTGGGCTGCTGGCTTCGATTCCACGGCTTGATCGCGACCGCAGCAGCGGCCTCGACCCAATCGCCGGGCGCCCACCGAGCCTGATCGCGCCGCCGAGCGGCTGCGCTTTCCATCCGCGCTGCCCGCGCGCTTTCGATCGCTGCCCGGCGGAGCTGCCGCCGCTGGAGCCAGCCGCAGCCGGCTCGGAGCACCTTGTCGCCTGCCTGCTTAGCCCCGAGGAAAGGAGCGTGAAGCAATGAGCGCCGCCGATCCGCTGGTTGAGGTCCGCGAGCTTGAGATGCACTTCCCGCTCACGCGCGGCGTGATCCTCCAACGCCAGTACGGCGCGGTGCGCGCTGTTGACGGAGTCTCGTTCAGCGTCGCTCGTGGCGAGACCTTTGGCATCGTCGGCGAAAGCGGCTGCGGAAAGAGCACGACCGGCAGGCTGATCATGCGGCTGCTTGAGCCGACCGCTGGCCAGGTCTTCTTCGACGGCGAAGAGATAACGCACCTTGGTCGCCGCCAGCTGGCGCCGCTGCGCCGCGACGCGCAGATGGTCTTCCAGGATCCGTATTCGTCGCTCAACCCGCGCAAGACCGTCGGTTCAATTATCGCCGAGCCGTTCATCATCCATCGCGAGGCGCGCGACGCCGAAGAGCGGCGCAAGGAGGTCCGCGAGCTGATGGATCGCGTCGGCCTCAACCCCGAGCACTACAACCGCTACCCGCACCAGTTCTCAGGCGGGCAAAGGCAGCGGATCGGAGTGGCGCGAGCGATCGCGCTGAAGCCGAAGCTGCTCGTTGCCGATGAGCCTGTCTCAGCGCTTGACGTTTCGATTCAGGCTCAGATCATCAACCTGCTGCAGGACCTCCAAAGCGAGCTTGGCCTGACGCTGATCTTCATCGCTCACGACCTCAGCGTCGTGCGCCACATGTGCGACCGGATCGCTGTGATGTATCTCGGCAAGGTTGTCGAGCTGGCCGAGTCGGAGCGTTGCTTCTCCGAGCCGCGCCATCCATATACCGGCGCGCTGCTCGCCTCGGTGCCGGTGCCCGACCCATCGATCTCGGCTGCTGGCAGTCGCCCGGTGCTGAAGGGCGACGTGCCATCACCAAGCGCGCCGCCGCCCGGCTGCCGCTTCCACACTCGTTGTCCAAAGGCCCAGCCGCTCTGCTCGCAGCAGGAGCCACCGCTAAGCGAACTGCCGGGCGGCTCGCTTGCCGCCTGCCACTTCCCGCTCGAGCGCTACTCGTCGTCTTCGTAGAGCGATTCGCGAGCGACCTCTTTGCCGCCGCCGTCGTAGCAGGCGATCTCGAGCATGTCGCCGCGGAAGTCGTCCGGCGCCAGCAGCGTGAAGCGGTCATCAACCATTTCGCATTGATCGACGCATAGTCCGGCCAGCTCGGCCGTCGCGATCTTCGCTTCGGCGCCGATCGGGCGCCCCCAGACGAGCGTCATCGCCGCGACCGAATCGGTCTCGCCGCGCCATGAGCCGACTACCTCTTCGCAAAGGTCGATCTTCCAGTCGGGGTTGTCGGCCGCGGTCTGCGCCGTTACGTCGGCGACGGCTTTGAGGTCCTCGTCGCCGGCTTCGTTGCGCAGGTGTGCGATGTAGCCGAAAACCTCGAGCCCGTTCGATGTTGTTGCGACGGCTGGGATGTAGCTGCGGCCGTGCCAGGTGCGGTCAGGGAACCAAGCGATCTCGCCGATCTGGCCAAGCTCTTCGACGTCTTCTGGCTCGATCGATGCGCAGGCTTCGATGAAAACCTGCTGCAGCTTCAGTGCCCAGCGGCCGGAGGGGAGATGTTCATGTGGGGGCTCGGCCGCGAAGCGCGGCACGAGGCGAGGTTCAGGAGCCATCTGCGCAGCTTCGCAGGAGACGCGAAATTAGGTCGCGCGGGCGGCTCACGACGGTTCCACTTCGAGCATCAGCGTGACCGGCCCGTCGTTCACCAGCTCGAGCTCCATTGCAGCGCCAAAGACGCCGCGCTCGGCGCCAAGCTGCTCGCAGAAGCGTTCGTAAAGCGGCTCGGCGAGCTCAGGCGCCGCGGCGCCGGTGAAGCTCGGGCGATTGCCCTTAGAGGTGTTCGCGTAGAGCGTGAACTGGCTCACGCAGAGCACTTCACGCTGGCCAAGCGCGTCACTCATCTTGCCCTCGGCGTCATCGAAGATCCTCAGCGCCCGTACCTTCTCGGCGAGCCGGTCGCAGCACTGCTGATCATCGCCGGGCCCAACTCCGAGCAGCACACAGAGCCCGGCGCCGATCGCGCCGACCGTTTCCCCATCGACGCGCACCGAGGCGCTGCTGACCCGCTGAATGAGCGCTCGCATGCCCGGCCAGCCTACAGCCCGCCGGCGAGTTCGACGACGCCCGCGGCAACGACGACGATCGCCGTGCTCCAAGCGATTGCGCCGACGATGATCTTGAGGTCGAGCCCGAAGATGTGGCCAACGGCAAGGCCGGTGATGCCGCTCGCCATCCCGGCCTGAATCAGAAAAGCCGAGGGAACTTCGATCACGAAACTGGAGAGGCCGAGCATCAAGCCGGGGGCAATCAGCAGCCTTAGCGCTAGCGCTGTCAAGACCGGCGCTGTTAGCTCTGGTGGGAAGATCCGCGTCCCTTCCTGGTCGTGTTCGAGCATCAGGTTGACGCCGACGGCGAAGAAGCCGAGCGGTGCGATCACGACTGCCACCACGGTTGCGATATCGCGCGCCCAGTCGGGGCTGAGCCAGCCCGGGGCGATGATCGCCGCGACTAGTGCGATCAGCGCTGGGTTGCGGATGAAGAAGGTCTTCGTCCTGGCGCGTGCGCCTTCGCCGGCGCGGGTTCCGAAGGCGGCGCCGATTGCGAAGCCACCAATCAGTGCGATCGGTGCCGTCACGGTTGTGTCGTAGGCGACGGCGACGCCGATTGAGTCGTTTCCGAGCAGCAGTGCGTTCAGCGGGATTCCGAGGTAGCCGGTGTTGGCGAGGCCGACGGCGATCATCATCGCCCCGGTTCCAGCGCGTGGCAGTTTCAAGAGGCGCGAACCGATAAACCAAGCCAGCGTGATTACGACAAGCCGCTCGGTCCAACCGAAGACGATCCCGGCGCCAAGCCCGGTTGTCAGCTTCAGGTGGCTGACTGTGAAGAAGACGACCAGCGGCATCGCCACATAAGCGAGGATGTCGAGCACCCTGCGCGAGAGGTTCAGAGCGCCTTCGCCCCAGCGACGCTCGGAGCCGACGCCGATCAACAATGCCAGCAGACTTGTTAGTGCGACCGCGATCACTGACTGCGGCCTTTCACTGCAGCTGTTTGCTCATCCAGATGTGCTCAATCCCGGCATCGGGGAACGGCTCGCCGTAAGCGGCGTAGCCAGCTTGCTCGTAAAGCGCCGTCGCGTAGGTCTGTGCCGCCAGCCTGATCTGCTCGCCGCCGAGCAGCTTGGATTGCTCGTCGGCAACGCGGAGCATCTCGCTCGCGATCCCCTCGCGGCGGCGCTCCTTCGCGACGACCATCCGCCCCAGCTTTATCGTCGTTCCATCAGCCAGCAGGCGACAGGTTGCGACTAGCTCCTCGCCGTCGAGCGCGACAAGGTGCGTTGCCTGATCGTCAAGGCCATCGATCTCCTCGGCTAGCGGCACGCGCTGCTCTTCTACGAAGACGACGGTGCGCAGCGCCATCGCTGCGTCAATTTGCTCTTGGCTGTCAGCAACTACAACGCTGACCGTCACTTCGCCACCAGCGCGTAGCGGTTGATGTCGGCGTTTAGATCTGCGGCGCTCAGGTAGGGGCCGGAGTGAACTAGCTGGCGCTTGCCTGAGCGCGAATAGAAGATCGTCGAGGGAACACCGGCAAGGTGGTTGTCGTTGAAGACTGTGCCGTCTGGATCGCCGTAGCTCGGGTAACTGACAGGAAACTGGGCCAGCAGGCGCTTGGCGGCAGGAATGTTGTCTTTTAGATCAACGCCGAGGAAAGCGACCTTGCGGCCGCGATCAACGGAGACCTCTTGCAGCACCGGCATCTCTTCGCGGCAGGGGCCACACCACGAAGCCCAGATGTTTAAGACGACCGGGTAGCCGCGCAGTGCCTGCAGCCGCTTGTCGAGCGCCGCTGGCCCGCCGGGGAGCAGCTCAGCGCCCTGAGCATGGAGCGCAGCAAGCGCTGGCGGCGAACCGCTGAGGCGGCTTTGAGCCTGGCTGGGGGTCGGCGCGGCGGTCGTCTCAGCCGACTTCCCTGCGTCGTTGGTGGATGCTTGTTTGAGCCCGACAACTACTACTGCTGCCAGAACAACAATTGCGGCAACTATTGCTGCGATGCGCATATCCCCAGCATCGCACAGGGTGCTGTACAATAAGTGGCACACTGCGTCTGTCTCACCTGCGAGGCTTCCAGTGTTCGCTCCGGGCGGTACCCGGACTGGGGGAAGCGACGCCAGTAACTTGCGCCGCTTCCAACCTCTTTATGAAAAACGCCAAGATGGCTGATCACTAATGGCCGAAGCGGCCGGACCGGTTCCTACCGGCAAAGAGATAGAACGCGCTGAAGCGTTCACGTTGGAAAAGTTCGTCTATCCGGGCGAAGAGGTTGACGTTGCCCTAGCGCCTGGATCGCCGCGTGCGCGAGCGCTTGGCTACGCGCTGGCGGAGCTCGACGCCGGAGCCAAACTGCCGTCAACGAAGTGGCGCCGTTCGTGGTCGCTGCTGCTTGGCTTGGAGCGCGTGCTCAGTGAAGAGGAGCCGCACCTCGCCGATGGCACTGTCCTCAACCCGCATCAGGTCGACGCCCTCTCGGGAACGCTGACGGCGCTGCTGGCAGCGCGGATGAAGGTTGACGATCTCGAGATTGCCGAGCCCGTATTCGACGTTGACGACGCGCCGGTCGAAGTGGTTGCCGCTGACGACGAGGAGCTCGCTGCCGAGCTCGCGGCGCTCGACGAGGAGCACGAAGAGGACGAGGACGATGAGGGCGACGAGGTAATCGAAGAGGTCGAGGTTGAGGTCGACCTGATCGAAGCCCCTGAAGGCACCGACGAGGACATCGACGCGGAAGCTCTCGACGATCCCAACGCCGACAAGCGCTTCTGGTTCGAGCACGCGACCGGCGCCGGCAAGACCGTCGCCGCGATGGGCTTTGTTGACGCATCGCGGACAGGCGGCATTTTGATTCTGACCCACCGCCGCAACCTCGTCGATCAGTTCAACGAGGAGATCCGCACGCGCGGTTATTCCGACCGAATCTCAGGCCCGCTGCTCGGCGAGGAAGGGATCGACCTCAGTGGCCCGGTAACGGTTGAGACCTACCAATGGTTCGTCCGTCATGCCGGCAACATCTCAAGCGCCTACACAATCGTGATCTGCGACGAGGCCCACACTGCGCTCGGTGAGAAGACGAGCGCCGCGATCCGCGAGTGGACAGGCCCGGTATTCATCGGAATGACCGCGACCGGCGCGTTGATCGCCCGTCACGTAACCGACCTCTTCCCGACCCAAACATCGCGCTTCGATCTGGCCCAGGCGGCTCGTCGCGGCGTTATCTCGCCGCTCCGCTGCCTGCGGATTCC
>JBAXGJ010000012.1:0-15928 GCA_037139475.1 Actinomycetes bacterium | reverse complement strand
AGCAGCGTCGTCATGATCCGCACGCCGGTCATCCCGAATGGGTGGCCGAGCGCAATTGCGCCGCCGTGCGGGTTGAGCTTGTCGATGCTGAAGCCAACCTCGCGGGCGATCGGCAGCACCTGCGCTGCGAAGGCCTCGTTCAGTTCGATCACGTCGATGTCGTCGATCGTCAGGCCGGCACGGTCGAGCGCCTTGTTGATCGCACCGATCGGCGCGACGCCCATGTACTCAGGCTCGTTGCCTGCCGTTGCCGCCGTTATGATCCGGGCGCGTGGCTTGAGCCCCAGCTCAGCTGCCTTGTCGGCGCTCATCAGCAGCGCCGCTGCGGCGCCATCGTTGAGTGGGCAGGCGTTCCCTGCCGTGACCGTGCCGTCCTCGCGGAAGGCTGGCTTCAGGCTCGCGAGCCGCTCAACTGTTGAGTCGGCGCGCGGGCCGTCGTCGGTGTCAACGACGGTGCCGTCAGGCAGCGTCACGGCGACGATCTCGCGGGCGAAGACGCCTGCCTCCTGAGCCGCAACAGCGCGCTCCTGAGAAAGCTGCGCGTACTCGTCCTGCTCCTCACGCGTGATGCCGTACTTGTCGGCCACGTTCTCGGCCGTAAGGCCCATCGCGATGTAAGCGTCGGGCTGGCCGGGCTCCTTGCCCTGCAGCTTCTCGTTCTGATCCTCCGGGTGGCCTGCCTCCTGCGCCGCGTTGTAGCGCGAGACAAACTCGACGCCGGCCGCGATGTAGGTGTCGCCCTGGCCTGAAGCGATGTTGTTGGCGGCGATGCGGATTGCGTCAAGGCCGGAAGCGCAGTAGCGCGAAACGGTCGAGCCGTTGGTCGCGTCGGTCAGATGCTCGCTGAGCAGCACGGCGATGCGGCCGATGTTGTTGGCCTGGAGGCCCTGTGGCAGACCACAGCCGCAAATAACCTCTTCGACGGTGGCCGGGTCAACGCCGCTGTTTCGCTCCAGCAGCTGATCGATTACAAATGCGGTTGTCTCGTCAGGACGAAGCCCCGCGAGAGATCCCTTGAATGCGCGGCCGACCGGTGTACGGACGGCATCGACGATTACGACTTCGGGCATTAGTTACTCCTTGGTTTTGGTCCGGCGGTCGCACTCCACGGACGTTTTCCCCGGCGGTCGCACTCCACGGGGCCTTTGTGCCGGGCGATTGCACCGGCTGCAAGCAAGCATAAAGCAGACGGCCGCCGACGCGGCGCGCCGCCTTCTCATACCATTCGCCGCCCAACCCAACAGGAGCTTTAAACAATGGATATTGAAGGCAAGGGAGCAATCGTCTCCGGCGGAGCATCAGGACTCGGCGCAGCAACCGTTCGCCGCCTCCACGCGGCCGGCGCAAACGTCGTCATCGCCGACGTCAACCCAGAGAAGGGCGAACCGCTCGCAGAGGAGCTCGGAATTCCGTTCGTCCAGACCGACGTGCGCGAGGAGGACCAGGTTCAGGCGGCTGTCGATAAGGCCGCCGAGGCAGAGGGTGGATTGCGGATCGCAGTCTCCTGCGCCGGCACCGGGATCCCGATCAAGGTCGCATCAAGCAAGGGGCCTCACCCACTTGACGCCTTCAAGGTGATCATCGACATCAACCTGATCGGCACCTTCAACCTGATGCGGCTCGCAGCCTTCAGCATGCTCACTAACAACGAGCCGGACGAAGAGGGCGAGCGCGGCGTCTGCATCAACACCGCTTCGGTTGCGGCCTTCGAAGGCCAAGTAGGCCAGATCGCCTACTCGGCCTCAAAGGGCGGCGTCGTCGCAATGACGATCACCGCGGCACGCGACCTGGCCGACAAGGGGATCCGCGTCAACACGATCGCCCCCGGCCTCTTCGACACGCCCCTGCTTGGCGCGCTGCCGGAAGATAAGCGCGCTGCACTAGGCGCTCAGGTGCCATTCCCAAGCCGCCTTGGTCGGCCGGAGGAGTACGCGCAGCTAGCGCAGCAGATCGCCGAGAACCCGATGCTCAACGGTGAGACGATCCGCCTCGACGGCGCGATCAGAATGGCACCGCGCTAAGCGCAGCTCAAAGTCCTAGGCCCTGCACCCCGAGCTCGTCAAAGCCAATGTGGTGGGCGAGCTCGTGGCGCACGGTCACGACGACCTGCTGGCGCAGCAGCGCCGGGTCGTGGCCGAAGTCGCGGCGCAGCGTGTCGCGGAAGATGATGATTCGGTCGGGGTAGTTGTCGCGCGTAGCACCGTCGCCTTGGTAGAGGCCGTAGGCGCGCTGGCGGCGGCCGCCGTTTGAGATCACTACGGCAACGTTGCGCTGAAGCGCCTCGCGCAGCAGGTCGGGCAGGTCATCGAGCGCGTCGCGCACCAGCTCTTCAAAGTCCTCGTCGTTGAAGGGATCAAGGTCGAGGAACTCTTCTTCATCCGGCTCGACCGCCAGCCCGTGGCGGGCCAGGCGCTCGCTCTCAATTACCAGCGCCTCGAACTCCGCTTCTGATTCGGGATTCGTGTAATCGGAGAGACGGAAGGCGATCAGGATCGCACCGCCGAAGATCACTGCCACGCCGAGCACGCCAAGCGCGATCACCTGAATCAGGTGGAAGGTCGGGTTGATGCTGAAACCGCCGAGCAGAACCGAGCTCGAGATCCCGGCCGCGAGCGCGACGACCGATGCAACGGCGATGCGGGAAAGCGTGGGCATCGTGGCCTTCCGCCCTTACCTCATCGCCCGCGAGATCACGATCCGCTGGATCTCGTTGGTTCCTTCGTAGATCTGCGTGATCTTGGCGTCGCGCATCATCCGTTCAACCGGGTACTCGCTGACATAGCCGTAGCCGCCGAGAACCTGCACGGCTTCGGTTGTTACCCACATCGCCGTGTCGGATGCGATCAGTTTGGCCATCGAAGTCAGCTTCGCCAGCCCCGGCTCGTCGCGGTCGGAGGCCGCAGCGGCGCGGTAGGTCAGCTCGCGCGCTGCTGCCGTGCGGGCCTCCATCTCAGCCAGCTTGAAGGCGATCCCCTGATGCTCATGGATCGGCTTGCCGAAGGTGATCCGCTCCTTCGCGTACTGGTTGGCGTAGTTGGTCGCGCCCTGGGCGATGCCGACTGCCTGGGCAGCGGCGCCAAGCCGCGTGCGCTCAAGCACGCCAAGCGCAACGCTGAGCCCCTTCTCAGGGTCACCAATCACGTTCTCCTTCGGAACCCGAACCTCATCGAAGACCGGCGAGCCGGTCGGCGAGCCCTTGATCCCCATCTTCTTCTCGAGCTTGCCGATCGACAGCCCTTCGCGGTCGGCTTCAACGATGAAGGCGCCGATGCGGCGGTTCTCACGGTCGGTCGAGGCCATCACGACGTAGAAGTCGGCAACACCAGCGTTGGTGATCCAGTTCTTCGAACCGTTGATTACCCACTCGTCGCCGTCAAGCTTGGCTGTCGTGCGCATCGCGCCCGGGTCGGAGCCAGCCTCAGGCTCGGAGAGCGCGAAGGCCGGTGACTTCTCACCGCTGGCGCAGCTAGGCAGGAAGCGAGCCTTCTGCTCATCGCTGCCGAAGAGGCGGATTGGCAGTGTGCCAAGGTCCTGCACCATCAAGATCAGCGAGGACGAAGCGCAGGACATCGCGATCTGCTCGATCGCAATGTTCAGCATCAGCGCGCCGGTGCCAGTGCCGCCATATTCGCTGTCGAACGGCAGTCCGAGGATGTCGTTCTCTCCCAGCAGCTTGCGTATATCCCAAGGGTATTCAGCGCTGGCATCAATGTCATGCGCGCGCGGCGCGATCTGCTCCTCGGAGATCTGGCGGATCATGTCGCGAAGGTCGATCGACTCTTGCGGGATTGAGTAGGCGTCACTAGCTGTATCGGTCATACCGACAGAGTAGTCAGCGGGGCTGCGTAGGATCACTCTCGTGGACGATCCGATCGTTATCAACGGAGGCCTATCGATCCCGCTGCGCGAGGTTCAGATACGTACCAGCCGATCGTCCGGGCCCGGCGGGCAGCACGCGAACGTGACCGATTCACGCGTTGAAGCGATCTTTGACGTGCGCGAATCGGAGTCATTGAGCGAACGCCAGCGCGAAATGATCAGCGAGCGCTGCGGCGGCCCGGTGGTCCGTGCGATCGCCCAGGACGGGCGCAGCCAAGCCCGCAACCGCGAGCTCGCCCTTGAGCGTCTGCGCGACAAGCTTCGCGAGGGGCTAAAAGTCCGCAAAGGCCGTCGCCCGACGCGCCCCTCAAAGGGCGCGAAGGAACGACGACTCAAAGAGAAGCGTCAGCGTTCGGAGCACAAGCGCGGGCGCAAGCCGCCGCGCGCCGATGACTAAGCGCTACTAAAGCCCGTTGGGGTGACGGATCTGGAAGCCGCTGGATGAGCGCATCTCGCTCTGCCAACGCGAACCGTTAGCGCCACGCCCACTGGTGTCAAAGCGAATCCCAGCAACGGTCATGTACATGTGGCCGGAGTTGGTGTAGATCGTGATCCAGTCACCCTTGCCGGCCTTGCCGTAGCCAAAGAAGCCATAAGAAGCCTCGGGACTACTCAGCAGCTTGGCGCCGCGCAGCGCGTAGCTGACCGAGCCGGAGCAGTCGTAGCCGCTGTCTTCCCACTTGCCGTGGCCGCCGCCCCAGAGGTAGGGCTTGTAAGCGATCTTGTTGCCGGCCGCAATTACCTGCTGAACCTCGATCGGAGCGTTCTCGGGTGCGATCGCAAGCCCGCTCTTTGTGACGTGGGCCTTGTCGCCGGGAACCAAGCTGGTTGGGATGTCGCCAGCGGAGGGGTCGCCCGAACCGCCGGGCGATGCGTCCTGGCCAACTTCGGTGCGAAGCTCATAAACATCGCCAGCATCGGCGACGCCATCGACGGGGCGCTTCTGCTTCGCCTCGAAGCGCTTAACCGCGGCGACCGTCATCGGGCCAAACTCGCCGGAAGGAACCGGGGCGTGCTTGTCGCCGGCACGGCGCAGGTAGGTCTGCAGCTCGCGTACGTCGCGGCCGCTCATCCCAACTACAACAGGGAGGCGCTTGCCGAGCTTCTTCGTGACGCTGGGGTCGGAGCCGACATTCGCGCCACCGCTCGAATCAACCGAGCGTGGACCGCGGGCTGACACGAGCAGAGTCTTGATTGTGCCGACGCTGGCCACGCCGCTGACGGCGATCTGAGCGGCGAACTGGAAGTGCTGGACGGCCTTCGTTGTCTCGGCGGCGTAGTTGCCGGTGACAGGGACATCGATCCCAACACGGTTGAGAAGGTCTTGAAGAGCTGTGACGTCGGCGCCTGTGGCTCCAGCGCGCAAGGTCTTGGTGTGGATCTTCGGCAGCGCCGTTGGGCCGCTTACTGCTGGCTGCGTAGTTGCTGCTGAAGCGCTCGCTGCTGGAACCAGCAGGGCAGCTACAACAATGGCTATCAGTGGTTTTCGTTTGTTGGTGATCATGGGGAACCCCCTCTTTTGAGTGCCTGCGGGGTTAGCTGTCGGGCTCGCGCGAAAAAGGGCCGCGCTACATCACACTTCGGTGACGATTCGCCCCGGGCTTATTAGGCCTTTGGTTCCCCCGCTCCCTGCCGTCCGTGGACAGCAGAGATTCGGCTTGGTTACTTCGTTCCGCGCAGGATAGCGAACTCCTGCGATGGATTACGTCAACCTAGCGTGAAGGGCTGCGGAGAACTACGTCTAGGAGCGCTAAAACAAGCTCTGAGCGGGGAAAAAGCGAATCAAGATCGATCTGTTCGTCGGGGTGGTGAGAGTGCTCTCCGCACGGTCCAAGGCCATCAACCGTTAGCTCTATCGCGGCCGCGAAATGGCTCGCATCGCTCGCTCCCCCGCGCTCGCTGGCGACGATCGGCCTGCCGAGCAGCTCGGAGGCGGCGGCTAGCAGCGGCGCGGTCTGCTCGCGCGCATCCATTCCCGGCCATGCTCGCTCGCGCACCAGCTCAATTGTGGCGCCTGCGATCTGACGAGGAATCGCATTTTCAACTGCTTCCAGCGCAGCGAGGCTGTCGGCGCGCAGATCGCAGATCAGTTCGCCGGCGCCAGGCACGACGTTGATCGCTTCGCCGCTGCGAATGATTGTCGGCACGGCCGTCAATCGCTCGGGGCCATCAGGATCGCTAAGTGAAGCGACAAGCTGCGCCGCCTCGGCGAGCGCGAGTAGCGCGCTCACACCCTGCTCGGGGGCACTGCCACTGTGTGCGGCGCGACCGTGGGCGATCAGCTTCAGCGTGCCGGCCGCCTTGCGCCGCACGACGACGGCATCGTCGCCATCGGCGCTGCGCTCACCGGCTTCGAAGCAGAAGCAGGCGTCGAAGGCGTCGAAGCGCGCGCTGTGAGCGAACCGGCCGCTGCGCCACTCCTCGTCGGTGACCAGCAGCAGCGCGGCTTCGCCAAGCTCTGGCCGATCTTGAAGCGCGCGCAGCGCGCCAAGCGCCAGCGCGACGCCTCCCTTCATGTCGGCCGTGCCGGGGCCGACCAAGTGGTGGCCGCTGCGCCGGGGGGCCAAGAACGCATCATGCGAGACGACCGTGTCGAGATGGCCTACCAGCAGGATCTTGAGCTGGCCGGGCCCGTCGATCGAGATCAGCAGGTCGGGCGCGTGCTCCGCCGTCGAGCAGGGCAACCGCTCGATCCGTGCCCCGCCCGGCGCCAGCGCCGAAGCGACAGAAACCACCCGCTCTGCCGCCGGCGCGTCGCCCGAAGGCGACGAAACGGCTACCAAGGCCTCGGCCTCGCGTTCGGCGGCCGCCGCCATCTCAGCGGCGTGGGTTGCGATCCATTCCTGAGCCATTCACGTACTCTTTCACCGATGGCAAACAAAGCGCAGGTCGGTGACCCGGCCCCAGATTTCGAGCTACCCGGCACGGACGGAACATTCCGCCTCTCCGAGCACCGCGGCGAGCGCGTGATAATGCTCTTCTACCCCGGCGACAACACAGCGGTCTGCACGAAGCAATTCTGCTCCTATCGCGATGACAGCGAGAAGATCAAGGCGCTCGGCGCGACGGTGGTAGGGATCTCACACCAAGACGTCGCCTCTCACGAGCAGTTCATCGAACGCAAGTCATTGACAATTCCGCTGCTGGCCGACGTCGACAAGAAGGTCGCGAAGCTCTACGGCCTCAGCGCGCCACTGCTGGGAACGCGCCGTGCGGCGGTGATTGTCGACGAAGACGGCGTTATCCGCTACCGCCACGTACACACACTTGGCATCAGTTTCCAGAGCGCCGATCAGCTGGGCGAAGCGCTCGCAGAACTGCCCGCGCGCTAGCCTCAGAGGTCGTTATGAGTAGTGAAGAGCCGACAACAGAGCCAGAGGCGGCCGCAGAGGCAGAGCCTGTAGTTGCGCCTGAAGCGAGCGCCGAGCCCGACGCTACCGCCGAGCCCACCACTACCACCGAAACACCTACTGAGAAGCCGAAGGGCAAGCCGAAGAAGCCGAAGGGCAAAGGTAAGCCGCGTGGCAAGCGCCCACCGCCGCCACCAAAGACGCGCGGCCAACTGCCGATCGAGGAGCTGCGCGCAGCGTCGAAGGCAACGATCGATCTGTTTGGCGCGCAGCAGGCGATCCGCGCATCGTTCGCAGTGCTGGCAACGAAGGAGCGCCAGGACATCTCGGCGCTGATCGCCGCCGACGATGATCACCGCTCACGCGCCCGCAACGTAGCCAACGGTTCACTCGGCGCCGGGCGAATTGACAAGGCGATGGCGGCGACGATCGTCGCGATGGCGCCGGCCGAAGACCTCTGGATTGTCACGCTCGACAAGGAGCAAGCCTCGCAGCGGCTCGGCCGCGTCCGCGCCGCCAAGCAGCGCGACCGCGAGCGCGACGAGAAGAAGAAGGAACGCAAGAACAGCTCTGAGCGCGTCAGCCGCGACCAGCTCAAAGCCGCCCAAGACGGCAAGGTCGGAGCGACGATCCGCTTCGTCACCGACGAGGACCGCCGCGAACGCCGCACAAAAGACGACGAGAAGAAGGCCGCCAAGAAGAGCGGCTCAGTGCTCGACGAGCTCGGCTACTGAGCTTCGCTGCCAAAGGCCACCTGATGGGCGGCGATCGCGCGGTCAGCGCGCTCACGACTTGAGTTACCGACTAGTCGCCCAATCCGTACGCGGTTTGCGGCGATCAGGTTGTAGCTAGCATTTACGGGGCGCGAGAGCCGTCGCAGCAGTGGTGCCGTCGGCGCAAGCCGCGGCAGCGCGGCAGCGATCGGCGCAGCAGCCTCGCCACCGGAGAAGAGCTTCCCCTCACCATCGATCAAGTGCGCGCTCTCTAAGCGCAGATCTTCCGGAACGTCGGCCAGCAAGCGCTGGCCGAGCGGCGACTGGATCGCGTGCAGCCGAAGCCGCCGATCACGGTCGAGGCGGAGCAGCTGCGCCACCGACCAGCGGCAGTAGCCGCAATCTTCGTCGTAGAAGACGAGAAGTGGCGCGTCAGGCGGCAAGGGTTAGCTGCAAGCGGGCATCGATCGCGGCGGCGATAGCGTCGCGGACCGGCCCCTCTTCGAAGCGCTCAACGAGCGCGTGGAGGAATCCCTCAACGACGAGTCTGTGCGCGTCGGCCTCATCGAGACCATGCGAGCGCAGGTAGAAAAGCTGCTCAGGGTCGACCTGGGCGATCGCGGCGGCGTGTGTGCAGCGGACGTCGTTAGCGAGGATTTCGAGCCCCGGAATCGCGTCAGCATGGGCCTTGCGGCTGACCAGCAGGTTGCGTGACTCCTGAAAGGCGTCGGTCCGTTGCGCGCCTTCGTCGACCTGGATCATGCCGCGCCAAACGGCGTGCGAGCGGCCACCGAGGATGCCGCGGAAGGCGAGGTCAGAGGTTGTGTCAGCAGCGGCGTGCTCCTGCAGCGTGTCGTAATCGACGTGCTGGCGCCCGCGCGTGGCGTAGGCGCCGGTAACGCGAGCATCGGCGCCTGGGCCGGCGAGCTTCGTCTCAAGGAAGATCTTGCCGTTGGCTGAACCAAAGCCGAGCGTGATCCAATCGAGCGACGCGTCGCGCTCAATCACAGCGCGCTGCGAACCGAAGACCCAGCTGCTTTCGCTCAAGGCCTGAGCATCAACGAAGCGTAGGTTGGCGGCCGCGCCGACAACGAGCTCAACGACGCCGTTTACGAGACCTTCGGCCTCGGCGTCGGCCGAAAGCGTCTGATGCCATACCTCGGCCTTCGCTCCCTCTTCCAGTACGACCAGCAGTCGCCAGTGCAGGGCGCTGCCAGCAAGCTCATGAACAGTGTTGACGATGATCGGCTCACTGACCTCGACACCCTTCGGCACGTAGATCAGCAGTCCGTCGCTCCAGAGCGCTTCGTTACGGGCGATGAACGGGCTCTGAGGATCGGCGACAACGCTGCCGAGGTGCTGCTCAACGACCTCCGGGTAGCGCTCGGCTGCGAGCGCCAGCGGCATCACGACCGGGGCACCGGCGCCCGGATCTTCGGTGCTGGCGCGGATCGCGCCTTCGCTTGAGAGCTCGAGCAGCGGAGCGGCGCTCTCCTCGTCGCCGGCAGGCGCAGGCTCGAATGAATCGAGCTCGAGCCCTTCGATCGGCGTGAACTCCCAGCCGGGAACGCCACGGAAATTTGGCAGCTCAAGCGCAGCGAGCGCGGCCGCGGCGGCGGCACGACGGTCAGCCAAGAAAGGCGGTTCGACGACAGCCTGAGTCATCCGATCGAGCCTTCCATCTGCAGCTCAATCAGGCGGTTCATCTCAACCGCGTACTCCATCGGCAGTTCCTTGACGATCGGCTCGATGAAACCGTTGACGATCAGCTTGCCGGCCTCCTCCTCGGAGATGCCGTGGCTCATCAGGTAGAAGAGCTGCTCGTCGCCGACCTTCGAAACCGTTGCCTCGTGGCCGACGTCAACGTCGTCCTCGCCAATGCGGATCGTCGGGTAGGTGTCGGAGCGGCTCTCTTCGTCGAGCAGCAGCGCGTCGCAGACGACCTTCGACTTTGAGCCGCTGGCGCCCTTGGCAACCTCGAGCAGACCGCGGTAGCTTGAGCGGCCGCCGTCCTTCGAGATCGACTTGGCGAAGATGTTCGAGGTTGTGTTCGGCGCGACGTGAACGATCTTGCCGCCGGCGTCCTGATGCTGGCCCTTGCCAGCGAACGCGATCGACAGGATCTCCCCGTGTGCGCGCTCACCCATCAGGTAGACGCTCGGGTACTTCATCGTCAGCTTCGACCCGAGGTTGCAGTCGACCCACTCAACGGTCGCGTCCTTCTCGGCGACGGCGCGCTTAGTGACCAAGTTGAAGACGTTCTGCGACCAGTTCTGCACAGTCGTGTAACGAATACGAGCACCTGGCTTGGCGATCAGCTCAACGACAGCCGAATGCAGCGAATCGCTCGAATACGTGGGAGCGGTGCAGCCTTCGACGTAGTGAACGTATGAGCCTTCGTCGGCGATGATGATCGTCCGCTCGAACTGACCCATGTTCTCGGTGTTAATCCGGAAGTAGGCCTGCAGCGGCATCTCAACCTGAACGCCCGGCGGCACATAAACGAACGAGCCACCCGACCAGACCGCGCTGTTGAGCGAGGCCAGCTTGTTGTCATTAGCGGGGATGATCGTCGCGAAGTACTCGCGCACTAGATCCTCGTGATCGCGCAGCGCAGAATCCATGTCGAGGAAGATCACGCCCTGATCCTCAAGATCCTTGTTGACCTGGTGGTAGACGACCTCTGATTCGTACTGCGCGCCAACGCCAGCAAGGAAGTTGCGCTCGGCCTCAGGAATACCAAGCCGGTCGAAGGTCTTCTTTACATCTTCAGGAACGTCATCCCATGAGCGTTCCGGCTTCTCCGAAGCGCGCACGAAGTAATGGATGTTGTCGAAGTCGACTTCGGCCAGCATCGGCGAGCCCCAAGTAGGCATCTCGCGGGCGAGGAAGTGATCGAGCGACTTGAGGCGGAACTCTCGCATCCACTGCGGCTCGTTCTTGAACTCCGAGATCTTCTCGACCAGTTCACGCGTCAGCCCCTTCGGAGCCTTGAAGAGATAGTTCTCGGCGTCGTGGAAGCCGTAGCGCTCGGTGTAGTCGGAGTTGAGGTCCTTTAGCCCCTCTTCTTCGCTGGTCAGCGGGACGCGGGTCTGGTCTGGAGTAGCCATGTTCAGTCAACCTCGATCTTGATTAGTCCGTCTTCAATTACAACGGGAAATGTCTCTACAGGGATATACGCGGGAAGTGTGCTTGGAATACCAGTGCGAAGGTCAAAGATTGCGCCGTGGCGCGGGCATTCGATCGTGCAGCTCTCGGGATCGAGAACGCCTTCTGCCAGCGGCGCGCCGTCATGCGAGCAGCGGTCTTCCATCGCGAGGATCTCACCGTCGCAGTTGAAGACGCCGATCTGGTCGCCATCCCATTCGACGATCCGGCAGCTTCCAGCCTCAAGCTCCTCAACTGGGCAGACCTCGAGCAGAGCACTCATAGCTGCGAACCCCCAGCCGGCTGGGCGGCGTCTGCGGTGTCGGGCTCCCAGTCTGCGAGCGTGCCGATCGCGGCGCTCTTGAGCACCTTCAGCGAGAGCAGCGCGCACTTCATCCGCGTCGCCGAGATGTCAATCCCGAGCAGGTCGAGGATCGCGCTGCGGTCGAGCCGCGCGAGGTCGTCGAGCTTCATTCCCTTGATCTCGTCGGAGATCATCGAGGCCGAGGCCTGGCTGATTGCGCAGCCGTGGCCTTCGAAGCGGACCTCCTCGACGACGTCGTTGTCGTCAACCTTGAGCATTACGCGCAGCTCGTCGCCGCAGAGCGGGTTGGTGTCGAACGCTTCGCGATCCGGCGCTTCCATCGGCCCGAAGTTATGCGGGCGCTTGTAGTGCTGAAGGATCTCTTCGCGGTAGAGGGCGTCGTCCATGATCAGTCTCCGAAGATCTCGATTACGCGGCCGAGGCTGTCGACGAGCGCGTCGATGTCATCGGTCGAAGTGTGGACGGCAAAAGAAGCGCGCGTCGTTGCGCCAAGGCCGAGCTTCTTCATCAGCGGCTGCGTGCAGTGATGGCCGGCGCGCACACAGACCTGGTCGCGGCCGAGGATCTCGGCGACGTCGTGCGGGTGGGCGCAGTCGAGCGTGAAGCTGACGAGGCCGCCGCGCTGCTGCGCAAGCGGCGGGCCTTGAATCGTGAGGCCGGGAACCGTCTGCAGCGAGGCGAGCGCGTAGGCCGTGATCGCCTCTTCGTGGGCGCGGACGCGTTCGATTCCAAGCTCTGTGATGAAGTCAACGGCGGCGCCGAGCGCGACAACCTCGGCGATTGGCGGTGTGCCGGCCTCAAACTTGAACGGCAGCTCATTGAAGGTCGTCTCGTCGAAGCTGACCGTTTTGATCATGTCTCCGCCGGTCAGGAACGGCGGCATCGCCTCAAGCAGCTCACGGCGGCCGTGGAGCAGGCCGATCCCGGTCGGGCCGTAGGCCTTGTGGCCGGTCCAAACGTAGAAGTCGGCGCCGATCGCATCAACGTTTACGCCCATGTGCGGCGCCGCTTGGCTGCCGTCGATCAGGCTCGCCGCGCCGGCGGCGCGAGCGCGGGCGACGATCTCCTCGACCGGGTTGATCGTGCCGAGCACGTTTGAGCAGTGCGTGACGGCGACCATCTTGACGCGGCCATCGGCGAGGAATTCGTCGAGCTGATCGAGGCTGATCATCCCCTCTTCATCAACCTCAAGCCAACGCAGCTCGGCGCCAACTTGGCTGCAGAGCTGCTGCCAAGGAACGATGTTCGAGTGGTGCTCAGCTTCGGTCAGGACGATTGCGTCACCAGCGCCGACATTGCTCAGCCCCCACGAGTAGCTCACGAGGTTGATCGCCTCGGTTGCGTTCTTCGTGATGATCGTCTCGGCCGGCTGAGCGCCGACGAAGGCAGCGATCTGAGCGCGGCCGATGTTGAAACGGGTGTCGGCGTCGA
This sequence comes from Actinomycetes bacterium, assembly GCA_037139475.1. Taxonomy (GTDB): domain Bacteria; phylum Actinomycetota; class Thermoleophilia; order Solirubrobacterales; family Solirubrobacteraceae; genus F1-60-MAGs163. The sequence continues at coordinate 3,083 of JBAXGJ010000012.1, read as the reverse complement.
TCGCCAGCGGGTAGACGCCGCGGTGGACGTTGGCGTTGTGGTGAGCGAGGAAGTCCTCGAGCGCATCGAGCACGACGCGCGGCTTCTGCGAGGTTGCGGCACTGTCGAGATAGACCAGCCCCTCCTGCTCGAGGATTGGAAAGTCGAGCGCCAGCGCGGTTTGCGAGGCCGTCGTCATTAGGCCGACGCAGGCTCCGCGAGTTCGCTGTCGCCGGTAATCCAGCCATAGCCTTCACTCTCGAGCTGGTCGACGAGCTCAGGGCCGCCCTCTTTGACGATCTTGCCGTCGGAGATGATCGAGACTCGGCCAGGCTTGACGAGGTGAAGAATCCGCTGGTAGTGGGTGATGATCAGCACGCCCATCCCACTCTGCGCGCTGACCGTGTTGACACCTTCGGCGACGATGTTGAGGGCGTCGATGTCGAGCCCTGAATCGGTCTCGTCAAGAATCGCCACGTTCGGCTTCTGCAGCGCCATTTGAAGAATCTCGAGCCTTTTCTTCTCGCCGCCGGAGAAGCCATCGTTGAGGTAGCGCTTCGAGAACTCACGCTTTACCTCGGTCAAATCCATCGCCTCTTCGACTACCTGGCGGAACTCCTTGAGCGAGATCTCATCTTCGCCGCGCGCTTGGCGGTGAGCGTTGATAACCATCCGCAAGTACTTCGTGACGGTCACGCCGGGGATTGCGACCGGGTACTGGAAGGCCATGAACAGCCCGAGCCTTGAGCGCTCGTCGGGCGATGCCTCAGTGATGTCTTCGCCGCGGAAGGTGATCTTGCCCTCGGTGACGTCGAGCGCGGGGTTGCCCATAATTACGTTGGCGAGCGTGCTTTTGCCCGAACCGTTCGGGCCCATTAGGGCGTGGACTTCTCCGGCCTCAACGGTCAGGTCGACTCCCTTGAGAATCTCCTTCTCGCCGGCGCTTACGTGCAGATTGCTGATCTCTAGTTCGGGCATGGTCTCCGGTCGTGCGTAGTGGTTTGAATTAAGCGGCGCTGTGCAGCGGTAGAGCGCTGCCGAGCGGTACGGGTGTTTGGGCTACGTCCTGCTTGGCCGAAAAGGCCACCAGTTCGGCCAACGTCGTGCGGCGCAGTGCTTCCGTAACGCCGCCTTGAACGCGAAGCCATAGGAACTTAGTTGCGCAAGCCTCGCCGTCGTCGACGTGCGAGCAGAGCACGCGGCCGTCGTCGGTTTCATCAACAAAGCAGGACATCGGCGCCACCGCACCCTCGAGCGCCAGCACTACCTCATCCATCGTCACCTTCTCTGGGTCGCGGGCAAGGCGATAGCCGCCGTGGGCTCCGCGCGTGCTTTCAACTAGCTCGGCGCGTTTGAGCAGCGCGACGATCCGTTCGAGGTAAGCCAGTGGCAGCCCTTCGTTCTCGGCGATTGCCTTCAGCGAGACCGGCGAGTCGCTTGGTTGGCGGCCGAGCTCAACCAAAAGGCGTACGCCATATTCGGCTTTTGTAGTGAAGATCATGGCTTAATCCTACCAATTTGGTAGGAGAAGCTCAGGGGCTGATCCGCCGGCCTTAGACGGCGGCCAGCACGGCGCTGCCGATTAGCAGCGGTTTGACGATCTTCGGCGCCTTCGGAAAGCGACCGATCTCAGCCGTTTCGACCGTTAATCGTGAGTTCTCAATAGTTGCCAGCGTGTCGCGGTTGCAGTTGCAGCCACCAGCCATGAAGCGCCAGGCCGGCGCCCAGCGATCCTGCATCTTGGCCTGATCCGGGTCGCTGCTACGAACGTGCTCGAGGAAGAGGTAATGCCCACCGGGGCGTAGCACGCGGGCAATCTCGGCCAGCGCAGCCGGCGGACTGCTTGCCTCGCAGAGAACGAGTGTGCCGGTCACGCAATCGAAGCTGGCGTCCTCGAACGGCAGCTGCTCGGCGCTGGCCGCCACGATTTCGATCGCTAGTGGCGCTTCGTCGCTGCGCGCCTGAAGTTGGCGACTCATCGCATCGTCGGGCTCGGTGCAGACCAAGCGTGTGATCCCCTCGCGCGGATATGCGGCCAGGTTGAGGCCTGTTCCGGCGCCAATTTCGAGCACCTCTCCACTCGCCTGGGCGAGAGCCTCACGGCGTTTGTCGGCCAATCCGGCCTGCTGGCTGGCTCCCATCAGGAAGCGGTCATAGATCAGTGCGCCAAAGCGGTTCACAGAGGTCAGCCTAGCGGCGCACCGTAGCGGCGGAGTGGTGCGCTATTGTCGCCAACATGGTGCTCGCAATCAGTAACGCGCTGGCAATCGACATCGGCTTGATCGGCGTCTTCTTCGTGCTCTTCCCGGCGATCGTCACCGTGCTGCTGGTCTTTGCTGGCGCTGGAGTATTCGTTGAGAAGCAAAAGAACGACGCCTACCTCGAGCAGCACCACATCCCCGGCAGCGAGCTTTAACAGCGGTGGCCAAACCGGTCGCGCTGATCACCGGCGGCGCCCGCGGCATTGGCCTAGAGACCGCCCGCAGGCTGGCAGCAGACCACCGAATCGCACTGCTCGATCTCGACGCGCGGTCGCTTGAGCTGGCAGCGGCGCTCTGCGGCACCGACACAATCACCGCCGTCTGCGACATCACCGATCAAGCCCAGGTTGACGCTGCAGTGGCCAAGGTCGTTGCCGAGGCGGGCGGGATCGACGTCGTCTTCTCAAACGCGGGAATCGGCGGCGGCGGCTCACTAAGGCTTCTCGACCCTGACGTCCTCGCGGCGATCATCAACGTCAACTTGATCGGCAACTGGCGACTGATCCACAGTTGCCTGCCGTACTTGATCGAGCGCCGTGGCTACGTGATCGCGAACGCCTCAGCTTCGGCGCTGATGCCAGCAATCGGATTCGGCGCCTACGCCTCCAGCAAGGCGGCGCTCGAACATCTTATGAACGTGCTGCGCGGCGAGGTTGCACACCTCGGCGTTGAGGTTGGCGTCTCCTACTTCTGGTTCGTCGGCACCGACATGGTTGAAGGCGCGGAGCGGGAAATGGGCCGCCTCGGTGGCCTTCGAAGCGAGATGCCTGGCCCGCTTAGAGGAATCGTCAGCGTTGAGAAGGTCGGCCAACTCCTCGCCACCGGCATCCGCGCACGAGCGCG
>JBAXGJ010000011.1:0-16835 GCA_037139475.1 Actinomycetes bacterium | reverse complement strand
ACGCGAGTTCAGGTAAGCGTCGTCTCGCTGGCGCGCGGCGCATCGGCCGCGCTGCGGCAGGGCAACACCGTTCCACCGACCGTGCTCGTCGGCCTGCGCGACCTCGCCGAAGCCGCCGACCACGTCGCCGCTTCGATCACCGATGAGAAGGAGCGCGACATCGCCCGCGTAGCTGCGCTGCGCGCCGCGACCGCCTCATCGGCTGCGCTCGACCACACACGCAACCTCGCCGTCAGCATCGTCGTCGGCCAAGTTCGGATGATTGCCAACGACCTTCTGCGCGCAACCGGGATGTCGCTTGAGGAGGCTCGCCACGCGCTGCACACCAAGCCTGGCGGCGACGATGATGCCGTTATCCCGCTCGAACCGCACTCGCATGACCCGGTCGGGCTCCACGATGAGATCGAAGCCGCCCGCCCGCGTGGCGGGACCTGACTTAGACTGACGCAATGCTTGCCGTAACGATTGAGGAGAAGCAGCTCGTGATCGCCGAGCGGCCAGACCCGCTGCCCGGCGCCGGCGAGGTTCTGGTGCAGGTCCGTGCCGCCGGCCTCAACGGCGCCGATCAACTCCAGCTCCGCGGCGCCTACCCGCCGCCTCCGGGATCGCCGCTTGACATCCCTGGCCTTGAGCTGGCAGGCGAGGTTGTCGCCCGCGGCCCCGGTGCTGAGCGTTTTGATGACGGCGACCGCGTGATGGCAATTGTCGGCGGCGGCGCTCAGGCCGAGCTCTGCGTCGTTCATGAGCGCCAGCTGATGCCTGTGCCGTCGGCGCTCGACTGGGCTGAGGCCGGCGGATTGCCGGAAACCTTCACGACCGCTCATGACGCGCTCTTCACACAGGCCGACCTTCAGCTCGGTGAACGAGTGCTGATTAGCGGCGCTGCCGGTGGCGTTGGCACGGCAGCGATCCAGCTCGCGGCAGCGGCCGGTGCGCACGTGACGGCTTCGGTCCGCGATGAAAGCCGCCGCAAGGAGGTCGCTGCGCTCGGCGCCGATGTCGTGTGCAGCCCAGACGAGAGTGAAGCGCTCGGCCCTTATGACGTGTTGCTCGAGCTGGTCGGCGCGCCCAACCTCGACGCCAACTTCGCAGCGCTTGCAAGCCAAGCGCGCGTCGTCGTGATCGGCGTTTCAGCCGGTTTTCGTAGCGAACTGAACCTGCTCGCACTAATGGGTAGTCGCGCACGGATCTCTGGATCAACCTTGCGCGCTCGCCCGCTCGAGGAGAAGGCTGCAACTGCGCGCGCGCTTGAGAAGAACGTCCTCGGAGGCTTCGAGAACGGCAGCTTCAAAGTGCCGCTACATGAGACTTTCCCGCTCGATCAGGCTGCCGCTGCCTATGAAAGCTTTGCCTCCGGTGGCAAACTTGGCAAGATTGTCTTGGTGACCGAACAATGAGCGTTAACGCGATCGAACGATTCTGGAGAGCGCGCCAGGCCGGGGACTGGGATTCAGTCGCTGCGCTGGTTCGCCCCGGAGTGCGGATCTCACTTCCCCATCAGGGCCGTGAACCGAGCCGCGAGGAGTACCTCTCGCTTCTGCACTTCGTCCACAACCCCGACAACAAGACGATGATCCAGCGCGTGATCACCGGTCGTGGGCTTGACATCGCGGTCCACGCACAGGTTCAGCGCCCCGACACGATGCTTGTCTGCGCCGGCTTCTACGAACTGCAAGAGGGACTGATCGAACGGATCGATGAGTTCTGGCTCGTGCCGGGCGGCGAACGCTTCCCGTCGCGCGGCGTAGCGAACTAGCTGTCGCTTCTTAGTACGGAGGCAGGTCGCCCCACCACTCGCCGAGCGAGCGGAAGGCGGCCCAGAAATCGCGCTTTGAATCTTCAGCGTCGAGCGAGTCGTCGATGTTCGGCGTGACGAGTACGTCGCAGGCGTCTGTAAGCGGCTGAATCTCGCCTGGCTTCCATTCGATCTGCTGCGCCAAGGGAAGTTCCAACTCGTTGATCGCCGTCATTGCCTGTTCGCCCATCACGACGATGATCCGTGGCTGGACGATCGCGATCTCCTCGGCAACGCGGGCGAGGCAGGCTGGGTCGGCCAGCGCCGGGTCGCCGACCGGGCACTTCACGAAGAGCGTTCCGTAGACAGCGAGAGGGTCGATGTTGAGGCGGCTGAGCGACTTGCGCATCGCGTTGCCGGAGCGGCCGTAGAAGGCGACGCCCTCCTCAATCTCAGAGACGGTCGGCGTGTACTTAACGAGCATGATGTCGGCCTGCGGGTGGCCGGAGCCGAGCACCGGCATCAGATTGCCGCGCGGGCAGTGGCTGCAGCCTTGGACGTCGCGCGACAACGAGTTGATCTCGCGGATCGCTCGCTCTAGATACTTCTCACGGATCTCATCTTCGGTTGCAGGCATCGGCTCAGTCAGTTTCGACGGTCGCCGTGGTTCTCCCTTTGGCTGCATCAGCGCTTGCGCGGCGACCTTCGCGCCTTGCGCTTTCGCGCTGCGCTGCGCGCGCTCTGCGGCGTTGCCTTGGTCTGGATGAACTTCAGCGCCTGGACGTATACATAATTAGTTCGCGTCGAGTGAATCTCTGCCTCGCGCAGCGATTCAAGGAATTCCTCAGGCCCGTCGAAGTCGCGCATCCGCACCCGCGCCGTGCCGAGCCCTTGGGTCACGTGAGAGTCGGAGCCGGCCGCGGCTGGTATCCGGTACTTGGCCGCGAAGCGCGCCGCCTCCTCGTTAAATGTGTCGAGCGCGACGCGCGGGTTGTAGATCTCGATCAGGTCGATCTGGTCGACGATCGGCAGCAGGTGTTCGTAGTCGGGGATTGCGTGCATGCGATCGAACGGGTGCGGCACATAGACGAGGCCACCCTGACGCTTGATCTCAGCAACGGTTTCCGCGAGCGTCATTCCGCGCTCGATCTTCTCGCTGATGAAAAGGCCGATCACTTCGCCTTGGCTGGCCGTCTTGACCTCCTCGGCGAGGATTACTTTGACTCCGTATTGCTCGCAGATAGCGGCCGCCGCGACGGCGCCGGAGATCTCATTGTGCTCGGTCACGGCAATTGCTCCGAGGCCGCGGTCTCGAGCGGTTTCGAGCAGCGCTTCGACCGGCGTCGCACAGTCGTGGCTGTGGTCGGTGTGCATGTGTAGGTCGACGTCGATCAGCGGCCGCGTAGCCAGCTTGCGGGCCAGAGCGGCGTTCCCGCTCAGCGGCTTACGGCGAGCTGTCACCTCGGAGTAGATCGCTTCGACTTCGTCGGCCACCTGCTCCCACGCGCGTGGCTTGGTCGAAGCTGCGAGCCGTTCGCGCAGCGCGTCGTCGTTGAGCAGCCGTGAGATCTGCGCCGCCAACGTAGTCAGCTCGCGTGGCGCGAACAGCAGCCCGCGCTCACCGTCGCCGGTCACCTCTTCGTAGACGGCGAGGCGTGAAGCGACGACTGCGGCCCCGGCCGCGCCGGCGCGCGCCAACAGCCCCGGCTGCGGTAGCGCGCCAGAGGAAGCGGCGACAACAATGTCGGCGCTGGCAAGCAGCTCGTCGGTCGTAACCTCACGCGGGTCGACGTAGCTAACGCAGGCCGCGACCTCGGCCCGCAGCGGCGTAGAAGCGCGGCCGCTACTGCTGCTCACAATCAGTTCCCAAGGACGGTTGCTCTTGATTAGGCGCAGCGATCGCAGCAGCAGGCGCAGCGCCGAGCGCTCCTCCTCATCAATGAAGACGATTCTCAGTGGCGTATTTGCGCCGCTGCGGTCGCGATCGCTGGTCAGCGCCGGCGCGCCGGGCGAGAGCAGCTGGTACTCGGCCGGGAAGTGGTGCTCCATCATCGTCGCGGTCGTTGCGTAGCTGGCGGTCCGCGCGTCGAGCCTGCCAAAGAGCGTCCGCACAAGCCTCCGCGTGACCTGGGTTGCTACCAGCCGCTCAGCCGGGGCATGAAACGAGCCGACGTTGAGCGAGTTTGACGCCCGCAGCGCGGCGCTTGTGATCGAAGGTGCGAAAGGCTCATGCAGGTGGCAGATGTCGAGTGGCGTCTGCTCAAAGAGCGCGCCTAGCGTGCGAGTCGTGTCGCTCGGCAGCGCCAGCCTGCGCCGCCCGGGCGCGGCTTCAAGCGACTGGCCAACCGCTACCAGCAGCGGTGAGTCGCCAGCGTCGGCCAGCAGTGCACCCTTCACGCTGCGGATTAGTCGTCGTCCATCGCGCACCTTCGCGGCTGAGGTCGAGGGCGCGATTATCGCGACGCGGTGCCCTCTACTTACCAACTCACCGCTGACCTTGCCGACGAACTCGTTTACTTCGCTTGGAAGCTCCCAAGCAAACGGTGTTACCTGCGCTATCGAGAGCTTCTCCTCCACCTGCTCAGCGCTTGGCGGCGGCGCGCCTGGGCTTAGCCTTGGCCTTGGCTTTCGACTTCGCCTTTGGCTTCGTCGCAGCCTTGCGCTTGTACTTCTTGATGAAGCTCTCGGTGTCGAGCCGCGCCTGGTCGTCCGGGCGTTGGTTCTTCGGCGACTTCATCAGGTACGAGCTTGGGCCGTCGAGCTGGCCGCTGATGCCGTTGTTCATAGCTAGCTTGCAGAGCCGCACGGCGTCGATCACGATGCCGGCCGAGTTCGGCGAGTCCCAAACCTCGAGCTTCATCTCAACGTTCAGCGGCACGTCGCCGAAGGCCTGACCTTCAAGGCGGATGTGCGCCCACTTGCGGTCGGTCAGCCACGGCACGTAGTCGGAAGGCCCGATGTAAACATCGTCGGCCGGCAGTTCGTGGCCCATGATCGAGGTGACGGCTTGAGTCTTCGAGACCTTCTTCGACTCCAAGCGCTCGCGCTCGAGCATGTTGTAGAAGTCCATGTTGCCACCGACGTTGAGCTGTGAGGTGCGCAGCATCTTGACGCCGCGGTCGTGGAAGAGGCGAGCAAGCGTGCGGTGGATGATCGTTGCGCCGACCTGGCTCTTGATGTCGTCACCGATGATCGGCAGCCCGGCCTTCTTAAACTTGCGGCCCCAGTAATCGGAGCTGGCGATGAAGACGGGGATGCAGTTGACGAAACCACAGCCGGCTTCGAGCACCTGCTCGACGTACCAGCGGGTCGCGTCTTCGGAGCCAACGGGAAGGTAGGAGACGACAACGTCGGTCCGCGTCTCGCGCAGAATCGTCGCGATGTCGGCAGTCTCGCCCGAAGCCTTCTTGATCTTCTCTTTGGCGTACTTGCCGATTCCGTCGAGCGTCATGCCGCGGTAGACCGGCGCGCCGATCTTGGCAGGAACCTTGGCGAACTTCATCGTGTTGTTCGGATCGGCCCAGATTGCCTTGCCAAGGTCTTTGCCGACCTTCGTGCGGTTGATGTCGAAGGCGCAGGTGAACTCGATGTCGCGTACGTGGTAGCCGCCGAGGTCGGTGTGCATTAGGCCTGGGACTTCCTTATTCGGGTCTGCCTTGCGGTAGTGCTCGACTCCCTGGACGAATGCGCTGGCGCAGTTGCCGACGCCGATGATCGCTACGCGGACCTTGTCCTGCTGGTAGCGCGCTCGACCATTGGCCGACGTGCCGTTCTTTGAAGCTGTACGTACTGGGCTGGGGCTCACGTGAATCCTTTTAGTTGTTCTGACTTGGGGAGTAACCCCGCAGGAACCTTACCGTTACAGGTCGGTTTGATCTTCGGGCTGCGCCGCGGCGCTAATCAGCTTGCCGCGAACGTGGAAGATGCGTTGAAGTGTCGTGACGATGCCAATCGCCGCGAGCAGCGTTACGGCCGGCGCTAGGAGTGAGAAGTCGCCCAGCCCAAGGCCGTTCACGAACAGCAGGCCAACGGAAAGGATTACTACTCGCGTTGCGCGGCTGCCGATCCCAACCTTGCAGTCAACTCCGAGCGCTTCGGCGCGGGCGCGGGTGTAACTGACCATCACCGAGGCGAGAATGGCGACGGCGCAGATCGCTGCCTCTACTCCCTTGCCCTGCTCAGCGAAGTGGTAGGCGACCGCGGCCAGCACTACTCCCTCTTCAACGCGGTCGAGAGTGGAGTCAAGGAAGGCGCCAAACGGCGAGCCTTTGCCAGACATCCGCGAGTAGCGCCCGTCGAGCGTGTCGCAGATCGAGCCGATGATGTAGGCGATGCCGCCGAGCACGATCATGTCGGCGAAGATCAGGCCGGCAGCTACGAGGCAGAGCGCAAAGCCGGTCAGCGAGATTGCGTTTGGCGTTAGTCGTGATTCGATCAGCGCATCGCGCATTGCTTCGCGCCGCTCGCCGGGAACGCGACTACTCATTGGTTGTCGCCGGCCGATGAGCAGAACGAGCTCTGCTCGGCCATCCGCTGAAGGTCAAAGCGCGCGGCGATTGAGATTGGCCCAGGGCGCACCGGAGTTACCTCTGTCCAGCCACCCTTGGCCCGCGCTAGGCAGGCCGATCCTTGAGTAACTGTGAAGAAGCTTGTCCAACGCACGCGCACGATCATAGGCGCGGCGCGGTGCGCTTGGATCGTGAAGTTGTCGCGGCCGAGCCGCACTAGCTCGCCAGGGCCGGTCAGCAGCGGTTGGTGGTCGGTCACTTCGTAGACCTTCCAGTGGGCGCTGCTCCAGAGTGGCTTCAGCCAGCTTGGCTGCGAGGCAATCACAGCCAGCTCGCGGCGGCTGCTTGGATCTGGCGCGGCATCGGGCACGGCGACGTAGCGGACCGCGTTGCGGCTCAGCCAGCGGTGGTATTCAGCGGCGCTGAACGGTGTGTCCTTGCGGTAGAAGAGCGCGCCGTACTTCGTGTCTAGCTGCGTTGACCAGCCGCGCGCGAGCGAGATGTGCGGAGCGAGGTAGGCGGCCTCCCAGTGGGCGCGCGTGAACGGCACTTCAACGCGAAACGGCTCGCCGCCTTGAGCTTCGAAGTAATCGATTACCGGCTGGTGGTAGACGGCTGCGGTCGACGGGTCGACCGCGCCCTTCGCCGTTTCGCGCAGCGGCCCGAGCAGCTGCCAGCAGGCGACCGCGCCGGCGATCAGTACAACGATGCGAAGATGTTTGATCGGCGTTGGACGGCTCAGGATCAGCGCGATCAGTAGTGGCCCGGCGCAGAGCACGCCGAGCCGCGCGACGTTTTCACCGAGCGGCGAGGGCACCAGCGAGGCGAGGATGCAGACCGGCGCATATAGCCAGGCTCCGATCTGCAGCGCGCGGCGCTTGGGGCCGGCCAGAAGTGCGATCGCGATCGTCGCTGCAACGGGGATGATCGTGCTGCGCAGCGGGTAGGGCTGGACGCCGCCCTCAGGGAAGCCGAGCGCCATCACAAGCACCGTTATTGCGCTGGCCGCTGCCGCTGCCGCAGCTCCGCGCGAGCGCTCAGCGAGCGCCACAGCGACGGCGGCCAAGACGACAAAGGCGCCGGCAACCGGGCTGGCGGCGGCGCAGGCGACTGCGGCGATGATCGCCAGCGCGGTTCGTTTGCGGTCCAGTGCTAGCAGGCAGGCAAGGCCGAAGGTCACGCCAAGCGCGAAGGTTATGCGCCCGATCATCAGGTCGCCGACGGCGGCGAAGGCAAACCAGACGGTCGCCCAACGCGCTGCCCGCCGCGGGAAGTGCGCTCCCATCAGTCGCTCAAACAGCACTGCCGATGCTGTAACGGCGAGCGCGCCGAGCAAACGTGGCCCCAGCAACGCAGCTAGCGGAGGGAACAGCAGGCTGTAACCGGGAAGGTTGTGGCCGCCGTACCAGGAGGAGTCCCAGACCGCGAAACCTTCGCTGCGAAAGAGCGTCGCCCGGAAGACCTGCGCGGCGAGGTCTGGTGTCGGTGGGGCTAGCAGCAGCCAGAGGGCTGCCAGCGCCGCGGCCAAAATCCAGATTGGCGCTGCGGCGCGTTCGCGGGCGAACGCCGTACTCATTGCCCGATCATACCGGCGCGCGCCGCTCTCTTCGAGCGCATTTGTTACTTCTGGTTGAAGAAATCGGCTACCCGTTCGATTAGGTCCGGCCTGTCAAACCAAGGCCAATGGCCAGCGTCTGGCAAGTGAACAACTTCGCTTGGTCCAGCGAGAGCGGCGGCGTAGTCGTCAGCAAAGCGGGGGCCGATGTATCGGTCTTGGTCGCCCCAGATGATCAGCGAGGGGCACTCGATCTTGCCCAACCCAGCGCCAAGCTCGGCCAATCTCGCTTCCGGGCTGGTGCGATAGAGCTGCAGAATCGCCCGCTGCGTGCCCTGGTCGAAGTGCTCGTTGACCGAATCGAGGAACTGATCCGGCAGCGGCCCCGGGGTGACGTTCGCTTCGCGTGAGAGTTGTTTGAAGACGAAGCGGTTGCTCGATCCCATCAACATCTCGCCGAGTCCTCGCGTGCGCCACGCGCGGGCAATGCGGTGCCAGCGGTAGCCGGGAAGCAGCGGCACAGCGTTGATGATCACGAGCCGCTCAACCTTCTCTGGGAAGCGCTGCGCCCAGCTCAGGCCGACCGCGCCCCAGTCGTGGACAAGTAGCTGAACCTTCTCTAGTTCGTGGTGCTCGCAGAACCATTCGATGAAGCGGTCGTAGCCTTCAACCGTGTAGTCGCGGTTGCCGCGCTTCGAGCTTCGGCCGAAGCCCGGCAGGTCGGGCGCGAAGCCGCCGGTCAGCTCGAGGAATTCAGTCCAGTCGTCGCTGTTGCTTGGCACGCCATGGAGGTAGAGCGGCGGCGTTCCGGGGCTTGGGCCGCTGCGCCAGAAGATCGGTTCGCCGTCAATGATTTCGGTCTCTTCGATTAGCTCCACCATCTCGCTTGGCACGATACCGTCAGGCCGATGGCGACCCGCATCCCAACTGTTTCGCGCAAAGATTGGAAGCCGCCAACGGCGCGCCGCGTGGCGGCTGTCCGCCAAAGGCTGCGCGAGCTCTACGGCGTGCCTTTGATTGAGCCGCACGGCGATCCGCTCGGCGAACTAATCCTCACAGTGCTCTCGCAGTCGACCAACGACCGCAATCGTGACGTCGCGTTCTTGCGCCTCCGCAGCCGCTTTTCTAGCTGGGAGCAGGTTCGCGCGGCGCCGGTCGATGAGATCGAGGAGGCAATCCGCCCCGGCGGCATCTCGAAGGTCAAGTCGCAGCGGATCCACGACATTCTTGAGGCGATCGGCGACCCGCTCGATCTCGACTGGATCCGCGACGCGCCGATCGCTCAGTCGCAGGCTTACCTCTGCGCGCTCCCTGGCGTTGGCCGCAAAACGGCGGCCTGCGTGCTCTGCTTCTCGTTCGGTCTGCCCGATGTGCCGGTTGACACGCACGTCTCGCGCGTTGGCATGCGGCTCGGGCTGCTGCGCCCCGGCGCCCCGTTCGAGGAGCTCCACGATGAACTCGCGCGGATCACGCCTGGAGGCGCTGAGCTCGAATTCCACATGAATCTGTTGCGCCATGGCCGTCGCACCTGCCATGCGCGCAAGCCTGACTGCGGTGGCTGCGCGCTGGCCAGAATGTGCCCCTCGCGCGGGATCTGACTAAGCTCTCTAGACAGACCGCAAAGATCTGCTACACTCACACTAAGATTTTGTGGCTGGCTACCGTCAAGTTTGGGAGCTAAGCCAGTAAACGACGGCCAATACGGCCGCATAGAACAAGGAGCAGGATAAGAACATGGGCAAGATCATTGGAATTGACCTCGGTACCACCAACTCATGCATGTCGGTTCTCGAAGGCGGCGAACCGACCGTGATCGAGAACTCAGAAGGCGGTCGCACGACCCCTTCAGTTGTCGCATTCACCGACGCCGGCGAGAGGCTCGTCGGAACCGTCGCCAAGCGCCAGGCGGTCACCAACCCAACCAACACCGTCTTCTCGATCAAGCGCTTCATGGGCCGCAAAGAGGCCGAGGTAAAGGAAGAAGAGTCGATGGTCCCCTACAAGGTGATCTCCGGCCCTAACGGCGACGCCCGCGTTGAAGCTGCCGGCGATGAGTACAGCCCGCCGGAGATCAGCGCGATGATCCTCGGCAAGCTGAAGGCCGACGCCGAGGCTTACCTCGGCGAGACCGTAGACGGCGCCGTGATCACCGTTCCCGCCTACTTCAACGACGATCAGCGCCAGGCGACGAAGGACGCCGGCAAGGTTGCCGGCCTCGACGTCAAGCGGATCATCAACGAGCCGACCGCGGCATCGCTGGCCTACGGCCTCGATAAGGAAGAGGACCAGACGATCCTCGTCTTCGACCTCGGCGGCGGCACCTTCGACGTATCCGTGCTTGAGATCGGTGACGGCGTATTCGAAGTGAAGTCAACCGCCGGTGACAACCACCTCGGCGGCGACAACTTCGACAAGGCGATCGTCGATTGGCTCGCATCGGAATTTAAGAAGGAGCAGGCGATCGACCTGCAGGCCGACCCAATGGCACTGCAGCGCCTCTACGAAGCAGCCGAGAAGGCCAAGATTGAGCTCTCGACCGCGCAGGAGACGCAGATCAACCTGCCCTTCATCACGGCCGATGCCAACGGCCCCAAGCACCTCGACACGCGCCTCACTCGCTCGAAGCTCTCGGAGCTGACCGGCGATCTGATTGAGCGCGTCGTCGCTCCCGTTCGTCAGGCACTCGATGACGCCAAGGACAAGGGCGCAAGCGATGTTGACCACGTCGTCCTCGTCGGCGGTATGACGCGGATGCCAGCCGTTCAGGAGAAGGTCAAAGAGCTGACCGGCAAGGATCCTCACCGCGGCGTTAACCCCGATGAGGTTGTCGCAATCGGCGCTGGCATTCAGGCCGGCGTGCTGGCAGGCGACGTCAAGGACGTGCTGCTGCTCGACGTGACACCGCTGACCCTCGGCATTGAGACCAAGGGTGGCGTGATGACGAAGCTGATCGAGCGCAACACGACGATCCCGACGAAGAAGTCGGAGGTCTTCTCGACCGCCGAGGACAATCAGCCTTCGGTTGAGATTCACGTTCTCCAGGGCGAGCGCGAGATGGCCTCGGGCAACAAGTCGCTCGGCAAGTTCCAGCTGACCGGCATCCCGCCGGCGCCGCGCGGCATCCCGCAGGTCGAGGTTGCTTTCGACATCGACGCCAACGGCATCGTCAACGTTTCGGCGAAGGATCTCGGCACCGGCAAGGAGCAGAAGATTGAGATCCAGTCCGGCAGTGGCCTCTCTGAAGACGAGATCAAGCAGATGGTCGGCGACGCCGAGTCGCACGCCGAAGAGGATCGCATCGCCCGCGAGCTGGCCGAGGCCCGCAACAACGGCGAGAACGCTGCCTACCAGGCGGAACGCCAGCTCAAAGAGATGGAAGAGCAGGTTGACGAGGCATCGAAGACCGAGATCGAAGGTCTGATCAAGGAGCTGCGCGAGCTGCTCGAGAGTGTCGACGCCGCGGCGATCAACGCCAAGGCCGACGAGCTACAGGCGGCCTTCCACAAGATCTCTGAAGCGATGTACGAGGCAGCTGCAGCCGAGTCCGCTGCCAGCGGCGACGGCGGCGGATCGGCCGAGGCCGGCGAGCCTGAAGAAGAGGTCGTTGACGCCGAGGTCGTAGAAGAGGAGAAGTAATGCAGAGCGGACCGGAGCCGACGGTGCCTGAAGAGGCGCCGTCGGAGGCTGAACTGGAGCAGGCCGAAGTCGAAGTCGAGGCTGAGGTAATCGAAGGCGACGCCGTCACCAGCGAAGAGGCTGCGGTCGAGGCCGCCGTTGAAGCTGAGCCGGATTACAAGGATCAGTGGATGCGCTCGGTCGCCGAGCTCGACAACTTCCGCAAGCGCACCAGCCGCGACGCCGCTCAAGCTGAGCAGCGTGGAATCGCCAAGCTGGCTCGAGAGCTGTTGCCCGCGCTCGATAATCTCGACCGCGCAATTGCCGCCGCCGAGGCTCACCCGGAGAGCGCCAACCCAGAGTTGATCGGCGGAATCCAACTGGTGCAGCAGGAGCTAATCGCTGCCTTCAGTCGCGCCGGAATAGTCCGCGATACGGCGCTCGGCGAGCCGTTCAATCCGCACCAGCATGAGGCCGTCGCTCAGCAGCCCGCTGAGGGCCAGGCGGCCGGCACGGTGATTGAGGTTTACGAGCACGGCTACCTGATCGGCGACGAGGTGCTGCGCGCGGCGAAGGTTGTCGTAGCCGCCTAAGGCCGAAGCGATGGCCCAGCCCGATCTATACAAAGTTCTCGGCGTCGACAAGAAAACGTCGGCCGCTGAGATCAAGAAGGCCTATCGCAAGCTCGCGCGTGAGAACCACCCTGATCAAAACCCTGGCGATGAGGCCGCCGAAGAGCGCTTCAAGCAGGTTTCGGCCGCCTACGACATTCTTGGCGACCCGGAGAAACGCAAGCAGTACGACAGCGGAGGAATGTTCAGCGGCGGCGGTGGTGGCCCGGGCGGAGTTCCTTTTGACGCTTCGAGCTTTGGCGACATCTTCTCGAGCTTCTTCGGCGGCGAGCAGCAGGGCGGCCGCGCTGGCCGTCCGCGCCCGGCGCGCGGCCGTGATCTTGAGACAGAAGTGCGGCTCAGTTTTGACCAGTCGTTGGCTGGAATCCAGGTTCCTGTAACGCTTTCGATTCCCGGCGCTTGCGGCAGCTGCCACGGCACCGGCGCAGCGCCAGGAACTTCGCCGAAGGTCTGTTCAAGTTGCCAGGGCCGCGGGATTGACTCCCAGGGCCAGGGGCTCTTTTCGATCTCGCAGCCCTGTTCGCGTTGCCAGGGCAGCGGCACGATCATCGAAGATCCATGCCGCAGCTGCGGCGGCAGCGGCCAAGTTGAAAAGACAAAGCGACTGAAGGTCAACATTCCGGCTGGCGTCAAAGAGGGCTCACGCGTGCGGATCGCTGGCCGTGGCGAGCCGGGCAGCAACGGCGGCCCCGACGGCGATCTTTACGTGGTCACTCGCGTAGCGCCGTCCTCGATCTTCCGCCGCAAGGGTGACAACGTCGAGGTCGAGGTTCCGCTGACCGTGCCCGAGCAGCTACTTGGCGCCGAGGTCGAGGTGCCAACGCTCGATGGCCGCAAGACTTTGCGCGTTCCGCCCGGCACGCGCAGCGGCAGCGTGCAGAGGTTGCGCGGCGAAGGGCCACCGCGGCTCGGCGCCGGTAAGAAGCAGACGCGCGGCGACATCCACTACCGCTTCGTCGTTGACGTTCCCTCGGAGCTGACCGAGGAACAGTCCGAGCTGGTCGGGAAGCTGTCGGAGACGATGAACGGTGGCGATCCACGAGCCAAACTTTTTAGTAGTAGCGGTGACAAGTGATGCCCGTTCGTAGAACTACAACACGGATCACAGTTGACTCCGGCCGCGGTGTTTTTATGATCTCGGTTGCCGCCGAGCTGGCCGAGATGCACCCCCAAACTTTGCGCATGTATGAGCAGCGTGGGCTGATCTCCCCGCATCGCTCGCCGAAGGGAACGCGGCTCTACTCGCAGACCGACGTTGACCGCCTGCGCCGGATTCAAGAGATGACTACTGAGCTCGGGCTAAACCTGGCCGGAGTCGAACGCGTGCTGGCGCTTGAGGAGCAGCTTGAGGCAACGCGCCGCCGGCTCGAGCAGCTCGAGCAGCAGAGCAGCGAGGTGCGCGCTGAGATGGAGGCCGAGCTGGAGATGGCGCGGCGAACCTTGCGCGGCGAACTGGTGCCGATCCGTCGCAGCTCAACCGAAGTTGTTCGCGCGGCAGATTTTCGCGGACGCCGCAGAGCCTGAAAAACGCGAATTCGCAGAACACCGAGCTGATCGCGTCAGCGTCGACAACAAGGTCGGCGAACTCGCCCTAACAGCGAAGTCTGCCAGCGTGCCTGCCGCCTGATCGGGTAGAACCGTCTTACACGACGACGGAGGTGCCATGCCGACCTACATCATGCTTTCGAAATTGACCCCCGAAGGGGTCGCGACGGTGAAGAACAATCCAACGCGGATCAAAGAGGTAAACAGCGAGATCAATCAGCTCGGCGCGACCGTCGTCGCGCAGTGGTCAACGCTCGGCCGCTACGACTTCGTCAACGTTATTGAAGCTCCCGATGACATCACGATGGCGCGGATCTCGCTCGAGCTCGGTTCTCGCGGGACTGCCCTTTACGAGACGCTCGTCGCCTTCCCGGTTGAAGAGTTCATCGACGCGCTCTGACGTGAAGATCCTCGTCGTCGGCAGCGGAGGCAGAGAGCACGCGATCATCCGCGCGCTGCTGCGCTCCCCGCTTGCGACCGAGCTGCTCTGCGCGCCAGGCAACCCGGGGATCGCCGCTGATGCAGAGTGCCTGCCGATCGAGGCAGAAGCGATCGATCAAATCGTCTCTCTGGCCGCTGAGCGCGAACTGGATCTGGTTGTCGTCGGCCCTGAAGCGCCGCTTGTCAGCGGGCTCGTCGACGCGCTGACCGCGGCTGGGATTGCTGCCTTCGGCCCGGTTGCAGCCGCCGCGCGGCTCGAAGGTTCGAAGGCTTATGCGAAAGAGGTGATGGAGGCCGCCGGCGTGCCGACCGGTGGCTGGGAGACGGTCGAGAATGTTGAAGATGGCCTCGCTGCCGTGCGCGGCTATCCGGCCGTGATCAAGTTCGACGGCCTCGCCGCTGGAAAGGGCGTCGTGATCGCCGCCGACGAGGCTGAAGCCCGCGCAGCGCTAGAAGAGTTCCTCGTCGAGCGCCGGTTTGGCGACGGCCAAGTCGTCGTTGAAGAGTTCCTCGAAGGCGAAGAGCTTTCACTGCTGGCGCTCTGCGACGGCGAGCGCGCCGTGCCGATGGCGTCGGCGCAGGATTACAAGCGAATCTTCGACGGCGACCTCGGCCCCAACACCGGCGGGATGGGCTCCTACTGCCCGGTTCCGGGCGTTGACGAAGCGCGTGTCGCCGAGCTCTCAGCGCTAGTCCACCAGCCAATCGTCGACCACTTCGCCGCCGCTGGCACGCCCTTCCATGGAGTTCTCTACGCCGGCCTGATGATGACCGCCGACGGGCCGAAGGTGCTCGAGTACAATACGCGCTTTGGTGATCCGGAGACGCAGGCCGTGCTGCCGCGACTGCGCAGCGACCTCGCCGAGCTGCTGCTTGCAGCGACGAATTCGGGCGGCCTCGCCGGTCGCGAGCTGGACTGGGATTCACGCTGGGCCGTGACCGTTGTGCTCGCCAGCGCCGGTTATCCAGATTCGCCGCGGCTTGGCGACGCGATTAGTGGACTTGAGCAGATCACCGACCCGCTCGAGCTGACCTGCGCCGGGGTTGCCGACGACGACGGCACTTTGGTTACCGCTGGAGGCCGTGTTCTCAACGTTACGGCGCTAGGTGAAACGCCAGCCGCGGCCCGGGCTGCTGCTTACGCTGGGGTAGAATTGGTTGACTTCGCCGGTAAACAAACGCGAACCGACATCGCACTACGAGCTGAGGGGGCAAGCTAGATGACCGACCAACCTGAAGAAGTTGCAGAAGCTGAAGCTGAGTTTGCCGATCTGGCCGTTGATTCGCCCAGCGTCGGAATCATCATGGGCTCGAAGTCCGACATGGAAGTGATGGAGAAGGCCGGAGCTGTGCTCGAGGAGGCCGGTGTCTCGTTCGAGATCCGCGTGATGTCCGCCCACCGCGACCCTGAAACCGTCTCCGAGTACTGCTCCAACGCCCGCACGCGCGGGATGAAGGTGATCATCGCCGGGGCCGGCCTCTCGGCCGCCCTGCCTGGCGTCGCCGCTGCGCACACCGACCTTCCGGTGATCGGCGTTCCGCTCTCCAGCAGCCTCAGCGCCGCCGGCGGGCTTGACGCAATTCTCTCCGTAGTTCAGATGCCGCCAGGAGTTCCAGTCGCGGCGGTCGGGCTCGACAACGCCAAGAACGCCGGCCACCTAGCGCTGAGAATTCTGCGCGCATGATCGATCGCTACACGCGCGACGAGATCGGCGCGCTGTGGACCGACGCCGCCCGTTTTGAGTCCTGGCGGCTAGTTGAGGTAGCTGCCTGCGAGGAGCTCGAAGGGCCGACCGAGGCCGATCTCGAAGCGATCCGCGGCGCTTCGGCAACGGCCGAGCAGGTCGCAGAGCGCGAGAAGGTTCTCGATCACGACGTAGCCGCCTTCGTTGACGTGCTTTCGGCAAGTGCCGGCCAGCCGGCAGGCCGCTGGATTCACTACGGCCTCACGTCAAGCGACGTGCTCGACACAGCGCTCGCCGTCCAGCTGCGCGACGTCGGCACGATCGTTTTGGCTGGAGCAGAGCAGCTGACTCAGGCGCTCGCCACGCTCGCCCGCGCCCACGTAGACACCCTTTGCGTCGGCCGCACCCACGGCGTCCACGCCGAGCCAACAACCTTCGGCGTCAAGATCGCCGGCTTCGCCGCCGAAGCCGCACGCAACCGTGACCGCTTGCGCCGCGCCTTCGATCAGGCGGCCGTCGGCGCGCTCAGCGGCGCCGTCGGAACCTATTCGGCGACCGACCCTGATTTCGAAGCGCGTGTGCTGGTGAGGCTGGGCCTCAAAGCAGAGACGATCTCGACTCAGGTCGTCGCGCGCGACCGCCTAGCCGAGCTGCTGCAGGCAATCGCACTGGCGGGCGCCGGCCTCGAGCGGCTCGCAACCGAGATCCGCCACCTCCAGCGCACAGAGGTGCGCGAGGTCCAAGAGCCGTTCCGCTCCGGCGCGCAAAAAGGTTCCAGCGCGATGCCGCACAAGCGCAACCCAATCACCAGCGAGCGGATCACCGGCCTCGCTCGCGTGCTGCGCGGCAACGCTCAGGCTGCAACAGAGAACGTTGCGCTCTGGCACGAGCGCGACATCAGCCACTCCGGCGCCGAGCGGATCATCGTCCCCGACTCAACGATCCTGCTCGACTACATGCAGCAGCTCGCAATTCGCCTCGTCGAGGGGCTGGTTGTTGACCCTGAGCGGATGCTCGCCAACCTTGAGATCACCTGCGGCGCGCTCTTCTCTCAGCGCGTCCTACTGGCGCTAGTCGCCAGCGGAATGAGCCGCGACGACGCCTACCGAATCGTCCAGG
>JBAXGJ010000010.1:0-17258 GCA_037139475.1 Actinomycetes bacterium | reverse complement strand
GCGAAGCTTAGTCCCCGACCAGAATGAGAAGACGATGACCGCAGCAGCCAACTCGCCAGCCCCCGCAGACGTTCTTACCCTCAGCGAATCGGAGCTTGAGCTTCAGGCCCGCGCGCGCAAGTTTGCCGACGAGATCCTCCAGCCGCTGGAGCTCGAAGCGGAGATGAACGGCGGCCATCTTCCCGCCACCGCGCTGCAACAGATCAGAGAGGAGTCGCTGAAGCGCAAGCTCAGCGGCGGCCTGCACGCTGCAGAGCACGGCGGCAACAGCTGGACGCACGTCGAATGGTTCCTCGTCGAAGAGCAGCTCGGACGAATCACAAACGCCGTCTCTTGGCACATGCCGACGGCCTACAACGTGCTCGCCCACGGCTCGCCGGAGCAAATCGAGAAGTACCTGCTGCCGGGGCTGCGCGGCGAAACGCATGACGCTTACGCCGTTACCGAAGAGCACGCCGGCTCCGACCCGTCGGGAATAACGACGACGGCCATCAAGGACGGCGACGGCTGGACGATCAGCGGCGAGAAGTGGTTCGTCACCTACGGCGACGTAGCGGCCGTCTTCATCGTGATGGCGAACGCAATCGTTGACGGCGAGCCGCAGGGCACACTCTTCCTAATCGATGCCGATACAGACGGGATTGAAGTAGTTGACAACCCGCCGTTCACGCACACCTACCCGCACGGCCATCCAACGATCCGCTTCAACGACGTCAAGGTCGACGACGACGCGATAATCGGCGGCCTTGGCGGTGGCGATGAGCTTCAGCGCGACTGGTTCTCTGAAGAGCGGCTCGGGATCGCAGCACGCTGCTCGGGGGCGATGACGCGGCTGATCGAGGAGACGACCGCGTGGGCGATCGAGCGCGAGCAGGGCGGCTCGCGGATCATTGACTATCAGGGCGTCTCATTCCCGCTCGCTGACTCGGCCGCCGACGTAGCTGCCGGGCGGCTACTTGGCCTTTACACCGCGCGCCTAGCCGACGCCGGCGCCGACCCGAAGCTGATCCACGCAAAGTCATCGATGGCGAAGCTCTTCATGAGCGAGGCAGCGAACCGCTGCGCCGACCGCTGCCTGCAGATCTTCGGCGGCCGCGGCTACATGCGCAGCAACATTGCTGAACGATTCTGGCGCGAGCTGCGCGTCGATCGGATCTGGGAAGGCACGAGCGAAATTCAGCGGTTGATCATCGCCCGCTCGCTCGAGCGCCGCGGCGTTGAGCGAGTAATCAACTAGTGGATCTCAGCCGGCTTCTGGACCCGAAGTCGATCGCCGTCGTCGGCGCCAGCGAACGCGCGGCATCGTACGGCGGCGAAGCGCTGCTTAACCTCAAACGGATCGATTATGGCGGCAAGGTTTACGCCGTTAACCCAGGCCGCGACGAGGTCCATGGCTTCGACTGTTTCGCATCTCTGGCCGATCTGCCTGAAGTGCCTGATGCAGTGATTGTCGCGATTCCGGCAGAGCATGTAGCGGCGGTGATTGAGCAGGCTGGGGCGCTCGGCTGCGGCGGCGCAGTTGTTTTCGCGGCTGGATTCTCGGAATCGCGCGAGGGCGAGCAGCACGAGGCTGAGTTGGTCGCAGCCGCCGCCGCTCACGATCTCCCGGTCTGTGGCCCGAACGGCAATGGAATCGTCTCGATCGCCTCCAACTTCGCGCTCTGGGGCGACATGGTTGGGCCACGCGACGCGGGCCCGGTAGCGCTCGTATCGCAGTCCGGAAACGTCGCCGTCAACGCGATCGCATCGCGCCGCGGGCTGCGCCTCCACACCGTCGTCTCCTGCGGAAATCAGGCCGTCCTCGACGCCGCCGATTACCTCGAAGCCTTCTGCCAGCTCGACGGGGTTCGCTCGGTGGCCTGTTACTTGGAGGCTGAGGGGGATGGGCATCGTTGGTGCGCGGCGCTTGAGGCTTGTGCGCGGGCCGACGTTGCAGTGACGATTCTCAAAGCTGGCTCGTCGGAGGCCGGCGCCGCCGCCGCGCAGGCGCACACTGGCGCCGTTGCCGGAGATCAGCGCGTCTTTCAGGCGATGGCTGAGTCCGCAGGGGCAGCCTGGGCTCACGACCCGCACGAGCTGCTCGAAAGCGCAAAGGCACTGGCAGTCAGGGGCCGCGGCGGGCTCGCAGCCGGCGTTGCCGTGATGACCTGCTCCGGCGGCGACTCCAGCGTTTGCGCCGACCTCGCAGCCGAGATCGGCGTCTCGCTTCCGCCGCTTCAGCCCGAAACGATCGCGCGGCTCGAAGAGCTCCTCCCCAGCGCGGCAACCGCCGCCAACCCACTCGACTACACCTCACTGCTGTGGGGCGACCCAGGCGCGATCGAAGGGCTTGTGCGGGCACTTGCCGACGACCCAGGCATCGGCCGCGTGCTGGTGCTCTACGACCAGCCCGATGGCCTTGACGGCGACGCGGTTGAGTCGTGGGCCCAAGCGATCGAGGGTGTGCGAGCGGCCACCGACTGCCCGGCGCAGCTGATCGTTTGCTCAACGCTGCCGGAGCTGATGCCAGACGACGTTGCTGCTTCGCTGATTGACGACGGGATCGCAGCCTTGGCGGGCCTGCGCAGCGGGCTGCAAGCGATCGCTGAGCTAGTCAAAGAGCCGGTCGCGCCGGAGCGGATTGCGGCTATCGGCGAGGCCTGCCAAGAAGTCGCAGCGGCCGAACGCGGCGGCGAGCTGGAGTGGCTTTCAGAACATGATGCGAAGGCGCTGCTGGCGGCGCACGCGCTCGCCGTGCCTGAGGGGCGAGTCGTCGGCGATCAAGAAGACGCTGTCGCGGCGCTTAGTCAACTTGGAGGCCGTGTTGTGATCAAACTCTCCGGCCCCGAGCTACGACACAAGAGCGAACTAGGAGCGCTGGCGCTAGATCTGCAGAGCGAGGCCGACGTGCGCGCGGCCTACTCGCGACTGAGCGCGCTACCTGCCGCCGCCTCGGCATCCATCTTGGTCGAGGCGATGGCCGAGCCGGGCGTCGAAATGATCGTCGCCGCGCGCACCGACGCTGTCGTTCCAGCGCTGATCGTTGGCCTCGGTGGAATCTGGACCGAGCTACTGAGCGACGCGGCAGTGATCCCACTCCCAGCCTCAGCGGCCGAGATCGAAGAGGCGATCCGCAACCTGCGCGGCGCCGCGCTGCTCACCGGCGGCCGCGGCGGCGTCAAGCTCGCAATAGAAGCCCTGGCCGAGTTCGCTGCTGGCGTAGGCGAGATGCTGCTCGCCGAACGGTTAGAGCTTGTCGAGTGCAACCCTGTGATTGTCAGCGAGCACGGCGCAGTCGCCGCCGACGCACTGATCGCCCGACGCGCCTAAATCGGCTCAGTAGCCGCCGGTAACGCCGGCGCCGCTGCTCACTCGTGAGGCGACGGTCGCAGCCGAGTCGGTGCCGTTGACGCGGATCCGTGGCAGCTCGTAAGGGTTGTCGCTCTTCGAGGCGACGCCGGGCTCAACGGTCGTCGCGCCCTTGTACCCCGCCGCTTCGACCGCGGCGCGCACGCGCGCATCATTCTTGCCCGACGGGTAGCAGAAGAAATTGACCGGAACCTTGAACTTCTCCTGCAAGAGCTTGCGCGAATCAACGAGCTCGGTTCTTAGGCTTGCATCGTCGCTGGCCGTCAGGTCAGGGTGCGTCAGCGTGTGCGAGTCAATCTCCCAGCCAGCGGCGATCAATCCGTTTACTTGGTTCGTCGTCAGGCCGCCGGTACCGATGTTCTTACCTTCAAGGTTGAGGACCCCGGGCCAGCCGGCAGCCTCAAGGATTGGCTTGGCAGTGACCGAATGGCTGAGGTAACCGTCATCGAAGCTGATCACGAGCGGCTTGGCGGGAAGGCCGGTGCCGCCGTGCCAGGCCTGCCACACCTGATCGAGCGTGACGCCGCTGTAGCCATCCTTCTTCAGCAGCTCGATCGTCGCCTTAAATGTTTCAGTCGGCGTCCAGAGCTCGGCCATCGGCGTGCTCGCAGTCGGTGCCTTGATCACGTGGTACATCAGGATTGGAACGGGGCCTCGGTAATCGCCGGTCGCCAACTTCGGCGCGGAAGGCGTGGCTGCGGCTGGTTTCGATGCCGAGTCGGTGCCTGCGGCGGTCGTCACCGCTGCCGACGAGCTTCCACCGCTCCCACCCCCCGGCTTCAGTGGCCCGGTGAAAAGGACGAGCGCGATCGCCACAACGACCAGCACTCCTACAAGAATTGTCAGGCGCCGCTGGCGGGCAGCGGCCGAGCCGCCACTCACAGGCGGAATACGGGCACGAGCCGCTTCTCGTGCTCGCCCTCGATCCGTGCGACTACCTCGATGTGTGATTCAAGCGGCGTTCCGCGCAGCTTCGTGCCCAGCCCTTCGTCAACTTGGAAGATTCCGGCGCTGTTGCTCATCTCAATCTCAACGCGCACTGCGGTATCGCGGCCGGGGCTGATCTTGACCTCTTCGATTGCGTAGGCCGAAAGCGAATGGATGTTGGTCTCCCCCGCCTCGAACGGCAGCCGCGCGCGGCCCTTCGCCATGTCGAGCGCGTCGGCGACTCGGACGATCGCGCCCTCAATCGTCAGCGGTTCGCCCTTCGAGCGGTGCGAGATAATCGCGTGCATCGCTTCGCTCGCGATCACTGTTCGCTCTGGCTCCTCATAAATATCTTCAAGTAGTCCAGGTAGAAGGTCGGCGGCGAGGAAGAGTGAGTAGGTCTCATGGTCTTTGCGATTGATCGAGAGGCCGAGGTCGTGAAGCATTGCCCCGGCAGCGATCACAACTTCAGCATCTCGCTCGGTCATTCCATGATCGGTAACGATGCCGGCCTCGACGCCGCGCTTGGCCAGCAGCCGCGTCAACCGCAGCGCGATGTTGGTGACGATCTGAATGTGGACCCAGGAGTGGTCAGACATCCCCAGCCGGTTGGCGTTAAGTCCGGCCATGTACCACGTTGATTTAATCCGCTCGCTCGAGTTGACCGCGTCGATCAGCTGGCCAAGCTTGCGATTGCCGCGCGTTGGAACTTTGATCTCGGCTTCGAGAACTCGCTCGCGAAGTGTCTGTTCGTCTTCGCTCACGGCACCTGCGTAGCGGCTTCAGCGGCGCGCGCGGCGGTCAGCGCGAGCAACTCGCGCTGGGCGCAATGCGGCTCGTCGCCCGGCCCGGCCACGACCGGCTTCCAGCTCCCGTCGCTCTGCAGCTCCCATGCGTTGACATTGTCAGCCAAGCAGCGCCCGAGTGTGTCCAGCACCTCTGCGCGGCAGATCGGGTCCTTGACCGGCGTAAGCAGCTCGACGCGGTTGTCAAGATTGCGCGGCATCAGGTCAGCGGAACCCATGTAAACCTCAACCTCGTCGCCATGTTCGAAGCTGTAGATCCGCGAATGCTCAAGGAAGCGGCCAACTACGGAAACGACGCGGATGTTCTCTGACATTCCGGGTACGCCGGGGATCAGGCAGCAGATTCCGCGCACGTTCAGCTCGATCGGCACGCCAGCCTGCGAAGCGCGATAGAGCGCTTCAATGACATCCGGGTGAACCAGCGCGTTCATCTTCATCCGAATGCGCGCGTGCTTCCCTTCGGCCTTGGCGGCGATCACGCGCTCAATCCGCTCGAGGATTCCTTCGAGCATGAAGTGCGGTGCGGCGAGCACTTCGCGGTAATTGGCAGGGCGGCCGTAGCCGGTCAGAAAGTTGAACATTTCGGCGACGTCAGCGCCGATCTGATCGTCACACGTGAAGAGGCCGAAGTCGGTGTAGAGCCTCGCCGTGGTTGGGTGGTAGTTGCCAGTTCCGACGTGGACGTAGCGGCGAACGCCGTCACCCTCGCGGCGCACGACGAGAACGCACTTGGCATGAATCTTGATCCCCGGCATGCCATAGACGACATGGACGCCGGCGCGCTCAAGCTTCCGCGCCCAAGAGATATTGGCGCGCTCGTCGAAGCGAGCCTTCAGCTCCACGAGACAGACGGCCTGCTTGCCTTTTTCGGTCGCGCGGATCAGCGACGGAACGAGCGGCGAGTCATCCGAGGTGCGATAGACGGTCTGCTTGATTGCCAGCACGTCGGGGTCCTCAACGGCCTCCTGCACGAAGCGCTCGACCGAGGTCGAGAATGATTCATACGGGTGGTGGACCAGCACGTCGCCTTCGCGGATCACTGAGAAGATCGAGCGCTCATCGGCTTCAGCCTCAGCCAAGCGCGGCTGAGTGAGCGGCGTTGCAGGAGCGTCGCGCAGCTCGGAGTGGCCGGGCAGTTTTACGAGCTGCCAGAGGTCGGTCATGTCGAGCAGACCAGGTACCGAGTAGATCTGGCGCTCCTCAACCATCAGCGCCTCAACCAGCTGCTCACGGATTGCCTGGCTAATTCCAGCTTCGAGCTCCAGCCGTACAACCTCACCGAAGGGGCGCTGGCGCAGCTCGGCCTCGATCGCCTTGAGCAGGTCGTCAGCCTCATCCGAGATGTCGAAGTCGGCGTCACGCGTAACGCGGAAGCAGCCGTGGTCGATTACCTCCATCTCGGGGAATAGTCCTTGCAGGTTGGCGGCAATCAGTTCTTCGAGCAAGACGAAGCGAGTCTCCCCTTCGCTGATCGGGAAGAAGCGTGGGATCAAACCCTTCGGCACCTTGACGCGGGCGAAGATCGTCTGATCGGTCTGCGGGTCGCGGACCAGCACTGCAAGGCTGAGCGAGAGATTCGAGATGTAAGGGAATGGGCGGCCAAGGCCGACGGCCAAGGGCGTCAGCACCGGCAGCACCTGTCGCTTAAAGCGCTCAGCCAGCTCGGCGCGCTCCTCTTCCGAGAGCGAGCTGAGACTGACGACTTCAATCCCGTGCTCAGCGAGCTCCCCCAGCAGCGTCTCTCCCACCAGATGGGCCTGGCGCTCGACATGCGGAACGACGCGTTCGTGGACCTCGCCGATTGTCTGCGATGGCGAATAGCCGCCGCTCTGGCGGTCAACGCCGGCGTCAACCTGATCGAGCAAGCCGGCAACGCGAATCATGAAGAACTCATCGAGGTTCGACGAGTAGATCGCCGAGAACTTGACGCGCTCGAGCAACGGTTGGTCAGAGCGCTCCGCTAGCTGTAGCACGCGGTCATTGAAGTCAACCCAAGAGAGCTCACGGTTGAAGGCGACGGCTGGGTCGGCGAGGTCGAGCGACTCGCGTGGCGCCGGGAATGGATCTTCAGGCGTCGGGCGGGCGTCGAACGGCGCCTCGAGGCCTAGCGAGTGCTCTGCCAGCGGGTCGGTCTCGATTTCGGTGTCACTCATCAGTTAATCGGTGCGGTTTCGATCTCACTGGCGGCCAGTGTTGGACGTTCAGCTATTGCGTACTCTAGGCGGGCGCGCATCGCTGATCGCTCAATGTCCTGCCAAACGGTGATGAAGCGGTCGTAGAGCAGGCCACGCCGGACAGCGAGGTAGTGCTCCAGCGCGGCGAGCCCGGCCCAATCTTCACTGTGCGGAAGCGCTGAGGCTAGGGCCGGGTCAAGGTCGGCGGCGCCGCCGGCGCGCTGCGTCAGCTCGGCGGCGGCGTCCTCGCTCAGCTCGGCGCGGATCTGCTGCACGCGCGGCAGCTGAACGTCGCAGTCGTGAATCTCGCCGAGCAGATCTTGCAGTTCGCGCACGCGCTTGGTTGCCGTCAGTGCGTACGGGCCAAAGCAGGCAGAGGAGGTGACTTCGAGCACGTAGCGCAGCCGCTTGGCGGCGATCCGCATCGCGTGCAGCTTCTTAACGCGCTTTGGGTTAAGTACCGCCGGAACAAAGTCGTAGAGCTCATCGATCCGCACAGCGACGACGCGCTGGGCGTTGTCGGCGAGTGTTCCGCCAGGGTCGAGATCTTTTACCTTGCGCGCTTTCATCGTCTCATCGCCTCCGCAGCCAACCGCTCTTAGCGGGCGAATCATCCGTATCGGCAGGCACGACTAGGGCAACAGCGGCCGCATCGTCGGCGGGGTTAGCTGCCGGGGTTGGCGCGATCAGCGCGGCCAGACGCCCACGCAGATCATTGGCTTCGATCTGCTCGAGCATCTGCGCGAGCTCAGCGTTAGCCTGCTGCTGCTGCTCGCTGGTGCGGTCTATGAAGCGCTCAATCCCCGGCCGTTCAGCTTCGCTGGCGGCGGCGGCAAAACCAGCTAGCGCCTCAAGCTCGACGTCCGGGTCGCGGCGCTGTCCGAGCACGTCGGCTAGGTCGCAGATCTGAGTGAGAATCGGCTCCAGTTGCTCTTGGTCAAGGCAAGGCTCGTAGAACTCAAGCACCGAGCGGAGACGGCGCGTGGCAACGCGCATCGCGTGGACGGCGTCGATATTGGTTACGTCGAGTACGCCGGCGGCGTGGTCGAAAAGCTCATCGCTGCGGACCGCGATCGTTGCTGTGGCAGCGTCCGAGTAGCGCATCTGTCCGGACAGCCCGGGGATTGGTCGTGCCTTCGCCATCGCGTCAGTATCGCGACATTTGTGCCGCTCTGCGCTGCCGCTAACCGAATTGCAGCATCGTGCTGCGATCATTGCGCGGTGTCCAGCGCAGAACCAGCAATCACGGTCGCCGACCTGCACAAGTCCTACGACGACCACGAGGCCGTCGGCGGCGTCAGCTTTGAGGTCGCCGAAGGCGAGATTTTCGGCCTGCTTGGCCCCAACGGCGCTGGCAAAACGACAACCGTTGAGATTCTCGAGGGTTACCGAGCAAGCACCAGCGGCAGCGTCTCGGTGCTCGGGTTTGACCCTGCGCAGCGCCCGCGCGCGCTGCGCGAGCGGGTTGGCATAGTGCTGCAGAGCTGCGGTATGTACCGCCACGTACGCGTGCGCGAGGCGGTCGCTCACTGGGCGGGGCTCTACCCCCACCCCCGCGACGTTGACGAGGTGCTCGGAATCGTCGGGCTTGACGACGCCGCGCAGTCAACGGCGCTGGTGCGCACGCTATCCGGCGGCCAGCAGCGCCGGCTCGATCTCGCACTGGCGCTGATCGGTGACCCTGACCTGATCTTCCTTGACGAGCCGACGACCGGCTTTGACCCAGCCGCGCGCCGCGCCGCGTGGGCAACGATCAAGCGGCTACGCGACCTCGGCAAGACCGTTCTGCTGACGACCCACTACCTCGAAGAGGCGCAGGAGCTCTGCGACCGCGTGGCAATCATCAAGAGCGGCAAGATTCTCGCCGAAGGCCCGCCTGACACGCTAAGCGAGGCGTCGGCTCGCTACCGCGTCAGTTGGCGGGGCGAAGACGGAACGCTGATCAGCGAAGAGGTAGACGACCCGACCGAGCTACTCCACCGCCTCACCGGCGAGGCAATCGCTCGCGGAGAGTCGCTCGCCGACTGCTCGGTAGTTCGCCCATCGCTCGAGGACGTCTACCTCGAGCTAACAGCTGACGACGCGAGCGAGGCGCAGCAATGAGCGACACAGCACTCGCCTGGCGCCAGTACCGCCTTGAGCGCAAGATGTTTTGGCGCAACCCGACGGCCGCGTTCTTCAGCTTCGTGCTGCCGCTGATCTTCCTCTTCCTTTTTGGCGCGGTCTTCAGCGGCAACCAGGCAAATCTGAACGTTCTGGTGCCGGGGATCGCCGGGCTCAGCGTGATGGCAACAACCTTCAACGCGCTCGCAACTCAGATGACCTTCCTGCGCGAGCAAGGCGTGCTCAAGCGCGTGCGCGGAACGCCGCTGCCGGGCACCTCGTATCTCTCTGGGATCATCGGCAGTGCGGCGACCAACGCCGTGATCCAGATCCTGATCATCATCGTCGCCGGCAAGCTCTTCTTCGGCCTCGGCTGGCCGAAGGATTGGGCTGAGCTGGCCGTCTTCACCGTCCTAGGCGTCGCCTGCTTTGCCGCGATGGGCGTCGCCTTCTCGCACGTAATTCCAAACTTTGAGGCTGCGCCGGCCTACACAAATCTCGTTTTCCTGCCGATGATCTTCATCTCCGGCGTCTTCTTTGATGTCGACAACGTTCCGACCTTCCTGCGCGACATCGCCAACGCGCTGCCGCTGGTTCACGTGATCAACGGGATCAGCGCTGCGCTGGTAACCGGCGCGCCGATCGCCGACCACCTTTCCGATCTCGCCGTGGTCGCCGTTTGGACGCTGGCCTGCGTGGTTCTCGCGGTCCGCGGGTTCAGCTGGAGCGCGCGCGACTAACTGCTCTGCAGGAATGCCTTCGGCGGTTCGCCTTCGACGGCTATCTCGATCGCGGCCTGGTCGCTGGCGCGCCAGTCATCCCGCAGCATTCCGAAGATGTTTACGTCGAGGTAGCGCTCACTGTGGCGGTGCCACTGGCGCAGCACGCCCTCACGCGAATAACCGACCGCTTCAAGCGCGCTGGTTGAGCGTTCGTTCTCAGGATTTGAGTAGGAGCCAATCCGGTTCATTCCCAGCAGCTCGAAGCCGAGGTGGGCGATCATCGCCTTCGATTCGCGGTTGACCTGACTGCCCCAGAAGTCGGCGCCGAGCCAAGTGCCGACAATGCAGCGGCGGTCACGGTAGCTCAGCTCGCTAAGGCCGGTGATTCCGGCCGGGCCGCGTTCGCGGTCGATGATCAAGAGGTCGAGCTGTTCGCCCCGCTCGCGCTGCCGGGCGCAGCGCTCGATGTATTCGCGCGGCTGCTCGATGTCGGTGTAAGGGCCCCACGAGAACCAGCGCGTCACCTCCGGGTCGGAGGCCAGTTCGAGTAGCGCCTCAGCGTCGCCGGGCTGCGGCGGGCGCAAGGTCAAGCTCGGTCCTGTTAGCGAGAATTCCACGGCTACAGCTTCGCAGGCCGACCCGCGGCATCGTCACTGATAGCTTCAGAGCGATGGATCAGCCCGAAGCAGAAGAGCTGGAAATGGTCGAGAGCGTCGGCGAGCTCGACTTCGCCGTCGTTACGCTGCGCGAGTTTCTCCACCACTCCAACGCGATCCGCGCGGTCGCGGTAGTCGACCGCGAGCCTGGCGTTGGACCGGCGACGGTTGACTGCGAGCGCTTCTGCGCAATAGAGGTCAACCTTGGTGACCGCGTCGTGCTGCTCGACCACGCAGCCGAATTGGAGCCGGATCCGCCTGCGCTGCCTGAAGTGAAGCCGCTGCCGCCGTTCAACGTTAATCCAACTAGCGGTGAGATAGCCGGAACGATCGGTGGAATCGAGCACCTCGTCGATGGCGTGAGCGCACTCGCCGCGGCGCTCGGTGGGCGCAACATCGCGATGGCCGTCTTCGAAACCGACAGCGCCGAGCACCCGCTCTCGATTACGGCGCGCGCCGACGGCAGTGAAGAGCCGGTGATCGCGATCGGCGAGCAGGCGTTCATGCTTCCACCTGCGCCTGGCGCCTAATCTCTGATGATGCGCCTGATCCGATTCCTCTGTGGCCCTGCTCTCGTCTACGCCGGAGCGATGCACTTCATCCGCCCGTGGTTCTACAAGCCGATGATGCCGGCTTGGCTTCCAGCTCATGACGAGCTGATCGTCGCCAGCGGCGTTGCCGAGATTGCCGCTGGCGCCGCACTGATCTGCCCCGACCCGCGCGTTCGCCGCGCCGGTGGCGTGCTGGCTCTCCTGACGCTGATCGGCGTCTTCCCCGCCAACATTGAGATGGCCACCCACCCGGAGCGCTTCCCGAAGATTCCGCCGGCTGCGCTCTGGGCGCGCCTTCCACTGCAGGCTGTGATGCTGGCCTGGGTCGCTGCCGCGATGCGCCCGCGCCAGCGCGACTAGCTACAGCTCAGTCGCCTCGCCGGGCTGAAGAATGCGCACCTCGCACTGCGGCAGCAGCTCGTTTGCGTAGCGCCTGAATAGCTGCGGCGGGTCGCTCAGCGCGCGCGGGCGCAGCCGCTGGAGTCCAAACGGGTAGAGCGTCCCCCAGTGGATTGGAATCGCGACCCGCGGACCAATTAAGGCCAGCGCGTCGGCCGCCGAGCGCGGGTCAAGGTGGCCCGGCCCGAGCGTTGGCCCCCAGCCCCAGACGGGGATCAGCGCAAGATCGATCGGCGGCTCGCCAATACTCGCCATCGAATCAAAAATGTCGGTGTCGCCGGCGAAGTAGCTGCGGCGCTGCCCTTCGACTACATAGCCGACCGGTTGCGCGTGGTGAGCGCTACGCGGTCCGCGGCCTCCCTCGTGCTCGGCGTGAACGACGAGCACGCTGACGGCGCCGAAGCTAACTCGGTCGCCAGCAACAACCTCCTCGACGGCGCCGAAGCCAAGCTCGCGGACCAGCGTTCCTCCCCCGGCGGGAACGACGATCGGCGTATGGCGATCGAGCAGCTCGAGTGAGCGGCGGTCGAAGTGGTCGTGGTGAAGGTGCGAGATCAGAACGCCGTCGACCCCACTCCAGGCCGCAGCTGTGATCGGCGTTCCATGACGGCGGAGGTGGCCGATACGCCCGCGCAGCACCGGGTCGGTCAACAAACGCACGCCGGAATCCTCGATTACGACGGTCGAGTGGCCGAGAAAGCTGACCTGCGCGCCGCTCAACACGTCAGCTTGCGCAGCGCGGCGCGGTACTTGCGCATTGAGCTGGTTGGAAAGTCATCGTGCGTCTGACTGCGCAGGCGGGCCACGCGCTCGTGGTGATACGGCGACCGGAGGCTTTCGTTATGGCCGATCACGTTCTTGATCTGAATCCCTTCACGGCAGCGCAGCCAGTTGGTCAGGCGCAGAGAAGCGGCCCTCACCTTTGCGCGGCCGAGCACGTCCGACGGCGTGAAGCCAACGTGCTCGATCCCGATCGCCGTCCAGTTGAGCCCAACGGTATGGCGACACATCAGGCTGATCGGCACCAGTTGGTGGATCTTGCCGTTCTGATCGATGATGAAGTGCGCGCAAACTCCTGGCAGCTCGTGCAGCTCGCTATCGGCGATGTCCGGCGCGAAGGTGTTCCAAGCAGCGCTGAAGGTGGAAGACTCGGTGAGGTGTTCGACGATCACCTTCGGGTTGTGTAGCCCGTAGCGCCTGAAGCCATAGTGGCGCTGCGAGTAGGCGCCCATCTCAGCCTTGCGCTTTGCCGGGTAGGGAATCGCATTCCAGGCGATTGGCGGTCGCTCAGCGGCCGCGGCGTGACCACCGGCGGCGAGGGCAACAGTTGCGAGAGCGACGCCTAACACTCACTACACGATACGCAGGTAAGAGCTGGACGCTCGCCGGTTGATCCGCTAAGCTGCTCACTTGACACCCTGTCAAATTCTCTTGGGAGCTTGATCCAAATGACAACGACCGCCGGCACCGACTTGAATCAAATCGACCTCAGCGACCTTTCGCTGTGGGAGGACGGCCCACCGCACGAGGTGTTCGAGCGGCTGCGTAACGAGCAGCCCGTTCACTGGAGCCCACTCGAAGGCTTCGCCCACGAGGAAGGCTTCTGGTCGGTCACACGCTTTGAAGAGATCGCCTCGGTCGGTCGCGACTTCGAGACTTTCTCATCAGAGATGGGCGGGATCCTCGCCGTCAACCAGTTCCTACCCGACGATCAGATCCCCGAAGACGCGCCAGACGAGCCGCTCTACTTCATGCGAATGATGCTGATCGCGCAGGACCCTCCGCGCCACGACCGGCTCAAGGCGCTGGTGCAGAAGGCCTTCACACCGAAGCGCTCACTCGACCACGCCGACCGGATCCGCGAGATCGTCAACCTCGTCTACGACAACGCGCTCGAGCGCCACCCCGACGGAAAGATCGACCTCGTTCAGGACGTTGGCGTCTATGTGCCAGCGATGGTGATCGGCGACATGCTTGGCGCACCGCGCGAAGACGCCGACAAGCTCGTTGATTGGACTAACCGCACGACGGCTTTTGAAGACCCTCGCGTGGTTGGTGATATGAGCGACACTTGGACAGCGCTCAAAGAGGTATTCGAATACGTATGGAACCTGGTTGAGGCTCGCGGCGAAGAGCGCCAAGACGACCTCACCAGCGCCCTGCTCGACGCCGAAGTTGACGGCGAGAAGCTGACCGTGGAAGAGATCTGCATGTTCTGGTTCCTGCTGATGGTCGCCGGCAACGACTCGACCCGCGCGACCTTCTGCTCAGGCCTCTTCAGCCTGCTCTCGGACCCAGAGCAGATGGAGCTCGTGAAGAGCGGATCGGCGCCGAGCGAACAGGTCGTCGAAGAGTTCGTTCGCGTCCACCCCGCTTTCGCCTACATGCGCCGCACGGCGACCAAGGACACCGAGATCGCTGGCCAGCCGATTGCGCAAGGCGACAAGGTTCTGATGTGGTACGTCTCGGGCAACCGCGACGCCAGCGTCTTCGATGATCCGCACCACTTCGACGTTGGCCGCACGCTCAACGAGCACCAGGGCTTCGGCGGCGGCGGTCGCCACTTCTGCCTCGGCGCTGGGCTGGCACGGCTGGAGATGAAGATCTGGCTTGAAGAGACGCTACGGCGCTTCCCTGAGATGAAGCTCGACGGCGAGCCAACGCGGCTCAGCTCGACCTTCCTCAATCAGTACCGCACGATTCCAGTGGCGGTCTGAGCGACGTCGCGCGGTCAATGTGAGTCGACGAGCCTGAGACGGCCGTCCTCGCGCACCTGAAGCGCCCAGAAGAGCAGCGTTAGAACGACTCCAATCGCGACCAGCAGCCAGCCAACCCATTGCGGTGCGCTGTTGAAGATCAGTGACAGGGCACCGCTCGGTATGAACCAGAAGCTGATGTCGCGCAGCAGCGCCCAGACGCCCGGGAATGGCGGTTCGCCTGCCTGCCGCGCCAGCGCGCGGCGGTCAAACCAGATCGTCGCGTTGAAAGCGACGATCAGCGGCGCAGTTTGCAGAATCCAGCCGGTCCAAAGGTTGGTCGCGAGGTCGGGCAATACGAACTCGCCGTAGAAGCCTGCCGCAGCGGCGAAGGTGAGCGCGACAGCCCAGATCCAAGTTCCAACGCGGTCGAGGTGGGCGCGCAGTTCCGCGCTGGCGTTAGGGAAGCGGTTGATCGTGTACTGGCTAGTGAACGGCTTCCCAATTGCAAGCGAGCCGTAGGCGAGAAGCGCAATCGCAACGTTCGACACCTCGTCGGCGTGATTGTTGAGCCAGCCGGTCACCTCCGGCCCGGCGAAGGCGACAACGATCGTCAGCCCGATGAAGAAGGCCAGATCCGAAAGCTCAAGGACCTTTGCCTCCTCACCGCGGAGCTTCGATGCCAGCACCAAGCCTGCCGACAGCCCCAGCGCAACGACCGAGGCCCAGAAGAACGTCAGCAGCCCGACGAGGAACGAGATCGCAAACCACGGCAGCAGCCCGGTGACGGGGTCGTCGAGGAAGAGCAGCAGGCCGTCGGGACGGTCCGGGTCTGAGCCGTGGCGGCGAGCAGTTAGGCGCACTCGCCACTTCTACCACTGCAGCTTCCGCCTGTGGCAACAACGCCACCGAACTGCCACACCGTCTGCGCTCGAGTGGTAACTTTCGAATCTGTTCGGCGGGGGAGCCGACGTCTAATGGGGAGAGAAGATGCTTAAGAACCGCCTTGCTGTTGCCGCGATCACCGTCACTGCGCTCACGCTGATTCCAGCTGGCGGCGCCGCAGCATCGGGCTGCGATCCGCTCGACACGCGCTCCTGCATCCTGCCGTTCCCGAGCAACTTCAACACCGTCGCGCAGAAGGGCTCCGACACCGGCCTGCGGCTCAACTTCAGCGCCAGCCAGTTTCCCAAGAACGTCAAGGGCAAGTCCGGCTTTGCGCCGGAGCTGAACCGCAACGACGGCTTCAGCCCAGGCAGCGCGCTGCTGACCTACGTTCCCGGAATTGACATGGCCAAGACCGGCGCCGCTCCGATCACTGACATCGCCCAGTACTCGAAGGCCAACGCTCCGATCGTCGTGATCGACGCAAAGACCGGGCAGCGCCAGCCGATCTGGGCTGAGCTCGACGCCAACGCCGACGCGATCAGCGAAGCGAAGGGCCAGCTGCTGATGATCCACCCGGCAAAGAACTTCCTAGAAGGCCACACCTACATCGTCGCGCTGCGCGATCTAAAGAACAGCGCCGGAAAGACAATCCCTGCCGGCGCCGCCTTCGCTTCACTGCGCAACGGCAAGCCTGCAGCTTCGGTCAAGGGCCGCCGCTCAAGTTACGACAGAATCTTCAAGGCGCTGGCCAAGGCCAAGGTCTCACGCTCGTCGCTCTACCTCGCGTGGGATTTCACAATCGCCAGCGAACGCAACCTCTCCGAGCGCGCGCTCTCGATGCGCAACCGCTCGTTTGCCGCGCTCGGCGACAGCGACCTCGCCGACGGCAAGGTCGCCGGCAAGGCGCCCGCATTCACGGTCGACAAGGTCGAGGACTACTCGCTTGCCGACAACGCGCGGATCGCGCGCCAAGTGACCGGCCACGTAACCGTCCCTTGCTTCCTAAGCAAGGGCTGCGTGACCGGCGGCACGATGAGCTACGCGAAGTCGAAGACGGGCAAGTTTGATTCGATCCCCAACCAGCAGGGGACGATGCAGGCGCTGTTTATCTGCCGCATCC
The DNA here is from genome assembly GCA_037139475.1 of Actinomycetes bacterium. Taxonomy (GTDB): domain Bacteria; phylum Actinomycetota; class Thermoleophilia; order Solirubrobacterales; family Solirubrobacteraceae; genus F1-60-MAGs163. The sequence goes on along the minus strand of JBAXGJ010000010.1, from coordinate 868 downwards.
CGCGGGCAGCGCTGACAACGCCCGCGCGCCCATCGCTCTACGGCCACGGCCTGCTCGGTTCGCCGGATGAGATCGATGCCGGCAACGTTGACGACATGGCCAGCGAGCACAACATGATGTTCTGCGCCACGCCGGAGATCGGGATGGCCGACGAGGACGTTCCAAACGCAATTGCACTGCTCGGCGACATGTCGAAGTTCAGCTCGATGGCCGACCGCCTGCAGCAAGGCCTGCTCAACGAGCTGATCCTCGGACGCCTGATGATCAACCCGTCGGGCTTCGCCGCCGCTGAGGCCTTCAAGGGCTCGTCGCCATCACGATCGGCAATCGACACCAGCGCGCTCTACTACGACTCCAACAGCCAGGGAGCGATCCTTGGCGGCGCGCTGACTGCGCTCTCGCCAGACTTCACGCGCGCCGTGCTCGGCGTTGCAGGAATGAACTACAGCTTGCTGCTGCCACGCAGCACCGACTTCGACACCTACGAGCTGATCTTCAAGCCGGCCTACAAGAGCCGCCTTGACCGGATCCTGCTGCTGTCGGCGATCCAGAACCTCTGGGATCGCGGCGAAACAAACGGCTACGCGCAGCACATCACGACGAAGCCGCTGCCGGGAACGCCGAAGCACAACGTACTGCTGCACGTGGCGCTCGGCGATCACCAAGTCGCTCAGGTTTCAGCCGAGGTTGAGGCGCGCACGATCGGGCTTTCGGGTCGACGTCCGGCCTACGACGCAGGCCGCTCGCTCGACACAACGCCGCTTTGGAACATCGCACCACTTAGCAGCGGCAACGCCGGCGGCTCGGGGCTTGTGATCTGGGACAGCGGGCCGTGCCGAATCGGCAGTGTCTTCGCAACCTGCCTTGA
>JBAXGJ010000009.1:0-18586 GCA_037139475.1 Actinomycetes bacterium | reverse complement strand
AGCGCCGGCCTTGACGCGCAGCGCTTCGCGCTGGAGACGGCATCCTCGCTCTGCTTCCCGTTTGCGCCGCACGTAACGACCGACGCGTATCACCTCTTGACCGGCGAGCGGCTCTGGGACCAGCCATGGCCTACCGCCGACGCGGCGACGCTCGAGCGCGACACATATGAGCTCGTCTGCCAAGTCAACGGCAAGCTGCGTGACCGAGTTGAAGTCGCCAGCGACGCGAGCAAGGAAGAGCTCGAAGCGGCCGCAATGGCAGCACCGAATGTCCAGGTTCACCTTGAAGGGCGCGAGCCGAAGAAGGTGATTGTCGTACCGGGCAAGCTCGTCAACATCGTCGTTGGCTGAGTTCCGCCACGGCAGTCGTGGCGCGGTTCGGTAACGACTGCGTGCTGGCGTTGTGACGCGAGCGCTCGTAGCGTCGCTTGCGTGCCCGCGATTCCGAGACCAGCCCTGATTGCCTGTGCGGCCGCGGCGGTGATCGCACTCGCGTTCGGTGGCAAGTCGTTGGCTCAGCAGCGGCCTCAGAGCTCGCAGGCATCGGCCTCTGCGCCGTACCCGGGCGCTAGCAGCGCCCCGGCTGCGGCAGCGCCCGCGCTGGTCGAGCGCAGCGACCAGCGGCCGGTCGTCCACGTCGCTGGCGCCGTTCGTCACCCGGGGGTCTACACGCTGAAGCTTGGGGCTCGGGTGCGCGATGCGCTGCGCCGTGCAGGCGGTGCGTCGAGCGGCGGCGATGCAAACGCGATCAACCTCGCGGCCAAGGTTGCTGATGGCGCGCAGGTGATCGTGCCGACGAAGGCCGGCAAGCTGGCTGCTGGAGTTGCCGCGGGCGGGGGCGCAGCTTCGACCGCGCCGGTCAGTCTCGGCAATGCGACCGCCGAGCAGCTCGACACGCTCGACGGCGTCGGACCGGCGACGGCCGAGAAGATTATTCAGTGGCGTACAGAACACGGCGGCTTCACGAGCGTTGACGATCTCGGCGAGGTGCCGGGGATCGGCCCGAAGAAGCTTGAAGCGCTGCGCTCGCAAGTAACGCCTTGAACGCGGCGGCCGCTGTGCTGCGCGGCCACCCACGCCACCTGCTTGCAGGCGCGGTGGCGATCGGCCTAGCTCTCGCATGGCGCTCGCCACTGCTGTTGGCCGCGCTATTAGTCACGGCCGTCACCCTCGCTGCGTTAGTGCAGTTGCAGGCACGGCTGCTGTTGGCTTTGCTGGCGGCGTTGATCGCAGGCGGGCTGGTCGCCGACGCTCGCCTCGCGGCGCTCGATCGTTCGCAGCTAAGTGGATTGATCGGCCACGCAGTGCGAGGGGAAGTTACCTTCACGCAGGCGCCACGCATCAGCAGCTTTGGCTGGTCAGCGCTCGGGCGGTTGCGCGGCGAGCCGGTCCTGATCCGAGCCAATGGCAAGCCGCCGAGGCTTGCGATCGGCGAGATCGCCGACTTCGCCGGTTCGCTTCGGCCTTTGGCGCAAGACGACCGCTGGCTTGCTGTCCAACACGTGCGCGCGATCTTGAAGCTGCGCTCGGTTGAGGTCACGGCGCGCAAACGCGGCGGCCTGCCCGGCATAGTTGACGCGGTCCGCGCGCGAGCGACGGTGGCGTTGAGCGCGCACTTGCCGCCCGCCGAGGCCGGGCTGCTGCGTGGAATGACGCTCGGCGACGACAGCGCGATGCCGACCGAGCTGCGTGACGCGATGCGCCGCTCTGGGCTCGGGCACCTCGTCGCCGCTTCGGGCGCCAACGTCGCCTTGCTGGTGTTACTGGTCTTTGCGCTCGGCGCTGCGTTGGCAGCGCCACGGTCGGTCCGGCTCGTGTTCGCGTTGCTCGCCGTCGCGCTCTACGTGCCGCTGGCCGGAAGCGGCGCGTCGATCCAGCGCGCCGGCGTGATGGGAGCTGCGGGGTTGGTCGCGGGGCTCGCTTCGCGGCCTACGTCGCGTTGGTACGCGCTGCTGCTGGCGGCCGTTGTCACGCTCGCGATCGACCCGCTGGCCTGCGAGCAGCCAGGCTGGCAGCTTAGCTTCGCCGCCGTCACCGCAATCGCACTGCTGGCGGCGCCGCTGCGCGCGCTGTTCGAATCGCGCGGGGCGCCGCCGGGGCTAAGCGAACCGCTGGCACTAACTGCAGCCGCGACGATCGGTAGCGCACCGGTCGCGGCGGCCTCCTTCGGCACACTCTCGCTCGTCTCACTGCCAGCGAATCTCGCAGCGGCACTGCTCGTCGCACCAGTCACTTGGCTGGGGATCGTGGCGGCACTGGTCGGCCAGCTTTCGGCGACGCTTGCTGCGCCGCTTACCTGGCTCGCCTATTGGCCCTTGGCCGCGCTCGTCGCAATCGCGCGCTTCAGCGCTGCACTGCCTGCTGCGCAGATCCACGCTGGTGGCCCAGCGGTCGCCTTTGGCTGCGTCGGCTTGGCGCTGCTGATCCGTTTTGGAAGGGGCCGGCGCTACGCGCTGCCAGCAGGCGCCCTCTGCTCGCTGCTGCTTGCCGCCGTCGTGCTGGTCAGCAGCCGTCATCCGGCGCTAGCCGCGCCGCCCACGGGAACGGTGCGCGTCAGCTTCCTCGACGTCGGCCAAGGCGATGCGACCCTTCTGCAGAGCGATGGCCATGCTGCGCTGGTCGATAGCGGCCCGCCGGGAGCCGGCGTTGTCGAGCGGCTGAGGCAGTCAGGCGTAGAGCGGCTAGACCTGCTCGTGGCCACGCACGCACAGGCCGATCATCTCGGCGGAGCAGACGAAGTTCTCGATGCGATGCCGGTCGCGGCGCTGCTCGACGGGCGCGACGGCGTTGTCGAAGCTGAGGGGATGGCGATGGAAGCGAGCGCCCGCAGCCACAACGTGCCAACGCTCACCCCGGCCGCCGGTGATCTGATCCGACTTGGATCGTTGACGCTGGAGATCGTGTCGCCTGCTGGCAATTCCCACCCTGCTCCCGGCGCCGACCCAAATCAACGCGCGATCGTGATCATTGCCCGCTCAGCTCGGCTGCGGCTGCTGCTTACGGCCGACGCCGAGTCCGACGTGCTCGGGCCGCTCGCACTCTCGCCTGTCGACGTGCTTAAAGTCAGCCATCACGGCAGCGCCGACGCGGGCCTGCCGCGGCTGCTGGAGCAGATCGGGCCGAGGATCGCAGTAATTGAGGTCGGCGCAGGCAACAGCTACGGCCACCCAACTCCAGAGACCTTGGGCGCGCTGAGTAGGGCCGGCGTTCAAACGTGGCGGACCGATAAAGACGGGACAGTGCGGATTGAGGTTGACGGCGCCGGGCTGCACGTCCAGCGCTCGACCTAGACTCGGCCGCTGTGGCGAGTTTCCAATCGGCTTATCTAATCCATGGCGACGACCACGGCCGCGTAGCCGAGCGGCGCGGGAAACTTGCCGCGCTGGCGGAGGCCGAAGGTGGCGCCGGAGGAATCGAGCAGTTCGACGCCTCGAGCTGCGACCCGGCAACGATTGCAGCGGCCTTGAGCACGATGACCTTCGCTGTCGGCTGGCGCTTCCTGATCGTCAGCGGCTGCGAACGCTGGCGTGACGCCGACGTGAAGGCTGACCTAGCGCCGGCGCTCGCGGCGATGCCGGAAGAGACCACGATCGCTTTCTTCGCCTCAGAGGATGGTCGCCAGCAGGCGCCCGAGTCGCTGCATAAGGCGGTCAAGGCGCTCGGCGGCAAGATTGCTGGCGAGGGGATGTTGAAGGCGAAGGATCTGCCGCCGTGGGCGATTGCGCAAGCGACGGCTCTCTCGATCACGCTCGACGGAGCCGGTGCTCAGGCGTTGATCGCCCAAGTTGGTGAGCGCCAGCAGCGGATACTGCGTGAACTCGAAAAGCTCGCGCTCGAGTACGGGTCGGGAGCGAAGATCGGTGTTGAGGAGGTAAGCGAGTCAGCCGCAAACTCCTCCGAGCTGCTGGTTTGGGGCTTGGTCGACGCGATCGTCGCGCGCGACCAGCGAACCGCCCTTCTTACCTATCTACGCCTGCGCGACCAGAACGAGGACGCTGGCCGGCTCGCAGTGGCGATCGTGCGGCGCCTGCGCGACGTAACAGCGATCGCCGAAAAGCTCGAGGCAGGCGTCTCTGAGTCACAGGCCGCGGCCGGTATTCCAGGCGGCAGCTACGCCGCCAAGCGACGGATGGCCGAGGCGCGCGGATCGGAGCTAGAGCTGCTGCGCGAAGCGACCGAGGCGCTCGCGGCGCTGGAACTGGCTAGTCGCGGCGGTAGTGCCTTGGATACGGACACAGAGACACTGCGCGTGATCGAGCGGATCGCTGCGTAGAGCGCTCTAGGCGCTGACGCCGGCGCGGATCCGCGTGGCGCGGGACTTCTTGCGTGAGCCCGTGTTCTTGTGCAGCGCCCCGTGAGCGACGGCCTTGTCGATCATCGAAGCGAGCTTTAGGTGCTCGGCGTCGGCAACTGAATCGTCTCCGGCCTTGACTGCATCCTCGAGCCGACGCTGGTAGGTCTTGATTGCCGACGTGTAACGACGGTTTTCGAGACGCTCACGTTCGTTGCGGGCGTTGCGCTTCTTCTGTGAATTGAGATTGGCCATAGCCGAGGGCGGATTCTAGCGTCCTGAGGATTCGCCGGGTCCGACCCTTAGGATTCAGCGCTAGTGACCTCGAGGCCAGGTAGCCCAAAGGACCCGGATCCGGAGGACGACCCCGGCGCCGAAGAGGCCGTGCTCGATGCCGCGATTATCGGCGGAGTACTGCCCGCCAGCGACGCCGAGGCCGGCGCAGCTGCTGCGCGGGCAGCAGTTCAGAAGGTCGACGAAGCCCATCAAGTGCCCGGGGCCAAGGCCGGCGTGGCTCGAAACACGGTGCTCTTTTCGGTCGCAACCGGGCTCTCGCGCGTCGCCGGCTTAGCGCGCGAGATTCTCGCCGCCAGCTACTTCGGCACCAGCGGCGCCGCTTCGGCCTTCACGATCGCCTTCCAGCTGCCAAACCTCGTCCGCGGACTATTTGCCGACGCCGCATTGAGCGCGGCGTTCGTCCCGGTATTCGCAGAGTTTCTCGAACAGAAGCGGCGGCGTGAAGCGATCCTTCTGGCCTCAACTCTGTTCTGGATCATCCTGCTGGTGCTCGGCGCCTTAAGCGCGCTCTTCATCTTCGCTGCGGGCGTCCTGATCCCGCTCTTCATCCCGGGCGACAACTTCACGCCGCAGCTCGTTGACCTCGCAGTCGGGCTCTCGCAGGTGCTGTTCCCGATCGTCGTGCTGCTCGGCATCAACGGGCTGCTCGTCGGAATCGTCAACTCCTACCACCACTTCACGATCCCGGCGCTGGCGCCATTGGTTTGGAACGTCGTGATCATCGGCGCACTGATCGCACTAAGGCCGATGTTCAGCGCCGATGACCAGATCTACGCCTACGCGATTGGCGTCTTGCTCGGTACGGTCGTACAGCTGCTGATGGTGATCCCGGTACTGGCGAAGATCGACTTCCGCCTCAAGTTCCATTTCAACTGGCGCGATCCGGGCGTGACGCGGGTGTTGAAGCTGCTGATTCCGGTCACGATCGGCCTTGGGGTGATCAACATCGACCTCGTGATCAACTCCGTCGTCGGTGCATTGATCTCGGACAGCGCGCCGAGAGCAATCGACGCGGCCTTCCGGATCTACATGCTGCCGCAAGGAATCTTCAGCGTCGCGCTGGCGACAGTGCTGTTCCCGTCGCTCAGTCGCCTCGTGGCACGCGGTGACACTGGCGGCCTGCGCGCGCTCGTCGGCACCGGAACGAGGCAGAACCTGCTGCTGCTAGTGCCGGCAGCGGCGGCGACGATGGCGCTAGCCAGCCCGATCGTCGAATTGATCTACCAGTACGGGGCCTTCAATGCCGCTTCGACGAAAGAGGTTTCGACGGCGCTTTTCTGGTTTGCCTTCTCGATGCCTTTCGCCGGCCTCAACCTGCTGCTGACGCGGACCTTCTTCTCGCTCCAGCGCCCCTGGATTCCAAGCGCGCTGGCAGCAGTGAACCTCGCCGTCAACGCAGTTGTCTCGCTCGCGCTCTATAAGCCACTCGGGATCGCCGGGCCGGTGATCGGCACGGTTGTTGCCAGCGCCGGAATGACGGCGGCGCAGATGATCTACCTGCGACGTCAGCTCGGCGGCTCGATCGAAGGGCGCGAAACGCTGATCATGACGCTCAAGGTGATTTTCTCGGCCGCTCTCCTTATCGTCGTCAGTCGCGGCCTCTGGCTGCTGCTTGACGATGCAGTCGGCAGTGCAGGTCCGATAACGCGCCTAGTCGGCGTGATCCCGGCGCTCGCGGCAGGACTCTTGGTCTACCTTGCTGCCGTGCGCCTGCTGCGGATCCGCGAGGCCGATCAGATCGCTGAGTTCTTCGTCAGTCGCCTGCGCAGGCTGCGCTCCTAACCGGCGCGGTTCACGAGCGCCCTACGCTGTATCGCGAGCACACGCCGCCATGGAACAGTCACTGATACGCAACTTCTCGATCATCGCCCACATCGACCATGGCAAGTCGACGCTCGCTGATCGGATCCTTGAAATGACCTCGACGGTTGATCCGCGCGCGATGCGGGCGCAGGTCCTCGATTCGATGGACCTCGAACGCGAACGTGGAATAACGATTAAGGCACAGGCAGTGCGTGTGCTCTACGAGGCCCGCGACGGCGTCACCTACCAACTACAGCTAATCGATACACCCGGCCACGTTGACTTCACCTACGAAGTGTCCCGCTCGCTGGCGGCGTGCGAGGGGGCGATTCTCGTTGTCGACGCATCGCAGGGAGTAGAGGCGCAGACGCTGGCCAACACCTACCTCGCAGTGGAGAACGGCCTTGAACTAATTCCTTGCCTCAACAAGATTGACCTCCCAGGAGCCGAGCCGGAGCGCGTCGCGTCGGAAGTCTCTGAGCTGCTTGGCGAACCGGCCGACGGGATCCTCAAGATCTCCGGCAAGACAGGGGAGGGCGTTGAGGAGGTTCTCGAGGCGATCGTGCGCGACGTGCCGCCCCCGAGCGGCGACCCAGACGCCGCTCCGCGCGCGCTGATCGTTGACTCCGAGTTCGACCAGTACCGCGGCGTCGTCGCCTACATCCGCGTAGTCGACGGCAAGTTCACGAAGGGCGAGGCGATCAAGGCAATGGTCGCTGGCACAGAGGCCGAGATCGATGACATCGGCTTCTTCACGCCCGAGATGGTCAGCGTGCCGCAGCTAACGGCCGGTGAGGTGGGTTACGTGATCACAGGAATCAAAGACGTCACGCTGCTGCGCGTTGGCGACACGCTGACGACGAAGGCGAACCCGGCCAGCGAAGCGCTGCCCGGCTACCGCGAGGTAAAGCCGATGGTCTTCTGTGGCCTCTTCCCGATCGAATCCGACCAGTACCCAGACCTGCGCGACGCGCTCGAGAAGCTGACGCTCAATGACGCAGCCTTGACCTGGGAGCCGGAGACCTCAGACGCACTCGGCTTCGGGTTTCGCTGCGGCTTCCTAGGGCTGCTGCACATGGACATTGTGCGCGAGCGGCTTGAGCGCGAATACGACCTCAACTTGATGGCGACGATGCCGTCGGTCAGCTTCGAAGTGACGATGACGAGCGGCGAGACGGTTGAGGTCCACAACCCCTCAGCGATGCCCGACCCAAGTCGGATCGAAGAGATTCGCGAACCGATGATCAGAGCCTCAATCTTGACCCCGAATGAATACGTCGGCCAAGTGATGGAGCTCTGCCAAGAGAAGCGCGGCGAGAGCGCTGGTCTGCACTACCTCTCGTCCGAGCGCGTCCAGATGAGCTACGACCTGCCGCTGGCCGAGATCGTGCTCGACTTCTTCGACCAGCTCAAATCACGCACGCGCGGCTACGCCTCGCTCGATTACGAGCTGAGCGGGCTGAAGGCCTCGGACATGGTCAAGCTCGACGTGCTGCTCGCGAGCGAGCCGGTCGACGCGCTCTCGATGCTGGTTCATCGCGACAAGGCCCAGGCCGTTGGCCGTTCGCTGACCGAGAAGCTGCGCGAGAAGATTCCGCGCCAGCAGTACGACGTGCCGATCCAAGCCGCGATCGGCGCCAGAATTGTTGCCCGTGAGACGGTCAAGGCTTTCCGCAAGGACGTGATCGCCAAGTGTTACGGCGGCGACATTTCGCGCAAGCGCAAGCTGCTTGAGAAGCAGAAGGAAGGTAAGAAGCGGATGAAGCAGGTGGGCAGTGTTGAGATTCCGCAAGAGGCCTTCCTTGCTGTGCTTGAGCTTGGCGATTCCAGCTAGCACGCCGGATTGGTGGCGCGACTAGCCGCGCCGGTACCATCGTTGGTCGTGCTTACTGAGCGCCAAGAGCTAATTCTGCGGCGGGTCGTCGAGACCCATCAGGAGACCGCGCAGCCGGTCGGTTCAAAGACGCTCGCAAACGATCCCGAGATCGACTTCGGGCCGTCAACGATCCGCAATGAGCTCGCGGTCCTTGAAGAGGTTGGACTGCTCGCCCACCCGCACACTTCGGCTGGCCGGATTCCAACCGACGCTGGCCGCCGCTTCTACGTGGATCGCCTGCTTCCTCACGGGCAGCGCGCTGAGCTCGAGTTGCCGATCGTCAAGAGTGAGGTCGATCATGCGATGCGAGTCACCAGCGCCACCTTGGCGCAGGCCACGAACCTGCTGGCAATAGTCTCGGCGCCTCCGCTCGAAGCCGCGACCGTGCGCCATGTCGAAGTCCTGACCTTGCAGCCTCACGTCGCGATGGTCGTCGTGATCACCTCGACCGGCAGCGTGGCGAAGCGGCTGATCAGCTTCGACCAGCCGATCGACAGCGGCCTGATTGCTTGGGCCGCCGAGTATCTAAACGAACGGCTCAGCGGCCATGAGCTCGGCGCCCGAACTGTTGCGGCCCGTCTCGGCGACGGCTCGCTGGGTGTCAGCGAACGAGGGTTCCTAGAGGCGCTCCTGCCGGTCTTCGATGACCTCCGATCCGATTCTGAAGTGATGCTTTACGTCGAGGGCGCGGGTCGGCTACTCGGCGGCGACAGGCTCGACAACCTCTCCGAGATCAACGAGCTGTTGAGTGCGCTCGAGCGCCGTGTCGCGCTGCTCGGCGTGCTCCGCGTGGCGCTCGGCGAGCGTGACGTGCTGGTGCGGATCGGCAGCGAGAACGAGCTGCCGGCATTGCAGTCGCTGGCGCTGGTTGGAGCCGGCTATGGCCCGCGGGCGCAGAAGCTCGGAACTGTTTCCGTGATCGGGCCGCTACAGATGGATTACGGCGCTGTGATTGCGACCGTGCGTGAGGCCGCCTGGCAGCTCTCGCGCTACATCGAAGACGTCGACGCGGCATAAACGATGGCGAGCACCGTGCCCGGCGATCCCTATGAGCTACTCGGCGTGCCTCGCGGCGCCGACGATCAGACGATCAAGAAGTCATTCCGCGCGCTAGCGCGCGAACTCCACCCCGACGTCAACAGCCATGATCCTGACGCTGAAACCAAGTTCAAGGCGGCGGCCGAGGCGTACGAGATTCTCTCCGATCCACGGCGCCGTGAGATTTATGATCAGTACGGCCACGAAGGTCTGCGCAGCGGCGGCATGCGCCCCAACTTCGAGGGCTTCGGCTCGCTCAATGATCTCTTCGGCGCATTCTTCGGCGGCAGCTTCGGCGGCGGGCAGAGCGGCCCGGCGCAGGGCGACGACGCGATCATCGCCGTCTCGGTGACGCTCGCGGAGGCGGCGGCAGGGAAGACCACAACGATCTCGTTCGAAGCGATCGACCGCTGCGAAGAGTGCGACGGAAGCGGCGCTGAGCCCGGCAGCAAGCTGAGCAGCTGTGATCGCTGTCAGGGCTCCGGGGTCGTCGAAGGTGTCGCAAATTCGCCGTTTGGTCAGGTTCTGCAGCGGCGCGCCTGCGACGCCTGCGACGGTCAAGGCCAGATTGCGCAGTCGCCGTGTGAGAGCTGCGATGGCCGTGGCCGCGTCGTTCGTCGACGCGAGCTCGAAATCGAAATTCCGCCTGGAATCGACGACGGGCAGCGGATCCGCCTCGGCGGGCGCGGCCATGCTGGCGAGCGCGGAGGGCCTGCCGGCGATCTCTACGTGCAAGTACAGGTTGAAGCGAGCGAGCAGCTTCTCCGCGATGGCGACGACCTGATTTGCGTGCTCGACGTGCCAGCTCCGAGCGCTGCGCTCGGCGTCACGTTGGAGGTTGAGGGCCTTGATGGCGCTGTCCCAGTAAAGGTTCCGACGGCAACGCAGCCTGGAGAGATAATTGAGCTCGACGGGCTCGGGATGCCCCAGCTTCGACGGCCTGAGCGCCGTGGCGCCCTGCGCGTAGTGATCAACGTTGTGATCCCGCGTCGCCTAACCGACGAGCAGCGCAGCCTTAACGAGCAGCTCGCCGATTCATTGACTGATGAGAATCTCGCGGCCCCTGAAGGGCTCGGCGCGAAGTTGCGGCGGCTGCTGAGCTCCAGTCGGTGATTCGGCTCGCGATCCGCGTCGCAGCATCCGACGCCGAGCTCGTGCTCGCCGAGCTGCTCGAGCTGGCGCCATCTGGGGTTGAGGAGAACGAGCTAGCCGATGGCAGAATCGAATACGCCGTATACGGAGCAGCCGGTGAGCTGCCGGCGCTGCCGGATCTAGAGGCTGCAGCCGGAGCGTCGCTGGTTGAGATTGTCACGAGCGAGGTCGATGACGACTGGGACCAGCAGTGGAAGGCGTTCCATAAGCCGGTAAAGATTGAGAATGGCGGGCGTGTGCTGCGTGTCCGGCCACCATGGGAGGCGCCCGACGGAGAGGCCGAGCAGATCGACCTCGTCGTCGACCCCGGTCAGGCCTTTGGCACCGGCGCCCACGCAACGACGCGGCTATGCCTCGAGCTGCTGCTGCGACTCGAGCCGAGCGGCGGCTGCGTAGACCTCGGTTGCGGCTCCGGAGTGTTGGCAATCGCCGCCGCAAAGCTCGGCTGGGATCCTGTCATCGGAGTCGACCACGAGGCTGAGAGTGTCGAAGCGACGCTCGCCAACGCCGCGGCCAACTCGGTCGCCGTCGGCGCCGAGCGCTTTGATCTGCGCCGCGGTGGCCCGGTCCCAACCGCTGCGCTCGTCGTCGCCAACCTGCTTTTGCCTTTGCTGCTGGACGTTGCTCGGATTGGATTCGCTGGGTCGGCGCCACAGCTGATGATCGCCAGCGGGCTTCTGACCGCCCAGGCCGATCGAGTTTCGGAAGCGTTTGCGACCGCCCACGGACTCCGCGAGATTGAACGGCGCAGCAGTGGCGAGTGGTCGGCTCTATTGCTGGCACAGGACAGTTAACAATCCGCTGACTCGGAACTACAACGCATCTCGTAGACTGGCGTTGTGCAATTTCCGAAGCCATTGATCGCGCTCGCGCTCTGCGGAGCAACGTTCGCCCTAGCTGCCTGCGGCGGGAGCGAGGCTCAGCCGTCCGCGTCAACGGCCGCGCCTACGCAGAGCGGAGCCTCGACTGAGAGCGCTGCCGTCTCAGACGTCGGAGCGAAGCTCTTCGCTTCCAACTGCGCTCAATGCCACACGCTTTCGGCTGCCGGCGCCAATGGGCAGGTCGGCCCCAACCTCGACGCCCTGGCCCCCGACCAAGCACGCGTAAAACAGCAGGTCACCAATGGTGGCAATGGGATGCCCGCATTTGCAGACGTTTTCAGTGAGGCCGAGATCGATGCTGTCTCCGCCTATGTGGCCGACAGCGCAGGGCAGTAGCGTAGTTCGCAGATTATGAACGCGACATCGATCAGCGAAACACTGAAGAGCGAGATCACGATGGCAATGAAGGCCGGCGACAAAGAACGCGTCTCGGCGCTGCGGCTGATCCTCTCCGAGCTTCAGAAGGACGCCAAGGAGGGCGGCGGCGACGAGCTCGCCGTGCTGCGCCGTGAGCGCAAGCGACGCTTCGAGGCCGCCGAGGCCTACCGCGAGGCTGGACGGCCTGAGCTGGCCGAAGGCGAAGAGGCCGAGGCGGCAATTATTGAGCAGTACCTACCGGCGGAACTCAGCGATGAGCAGCTGCGCGAGATCGTTACCGCGGCGATCGCCGAAACCGGTGCCGAGAGCCCGAAAGAGACAGGCCAAGTGATGAAAGCTGCGATGGCAAAGGTCGCCGGCCAAGCCGATGGCAAGCGCGTCTCGGCAATCGCCAAAGAGGCGCTAGGCGGCTGATGCGGCAAACGATCGAGCTCTCGAACGAAGCTGCGAGCGCGCTCTGCGGCACGGGGGATGTAGTACTGCGGCGGCTTGAGAACGAGCTGGATTGCCAGATTGTTGTTAGAGGGAACGTCGTGACGCTTGATGGTGAAGCTGACGCTGTTGCCGCTGCGGCAACGATCGTCGACGAGATGGCCGGCCTGGCCGATGACGGCCATCAGCTCGAGGAGGGGACGATTCACTCCGTGACGGGCTCGCTGAAAGCGGAACTGAAGCCCGCCGCCGTGCTCGGCGACGTCGTTTGGAGCCACCGTGGCCGCAAGGTCGGCCCAAAGACGCCGAACCAGAAGCGCTACGTCGATTCTGTCCGTGAGAACACGGTCACCTTCGGGATTGGCCCTGCCGGAACCGGCAAGACCTTCCTCGCCGTCGCGATGGCCGCTGCGGCGCTCTCACGCGGAGAGGTAAACCGCGTGATCCTTACGCGGCCAGCCGTTGAAGCCGGCGAGCGACTCGGCTTCCTTCCGGGCGACCTAATGGCCAAGATCGACCCATACCTGAGGCCGCTCTTCGACGCGCTCAACGACATGCTCGATCCCGAGAAGGTCAGCGAGTATCTCCAGCAGGGCGTAATCGAGGTAGCGCCGCTGGCCTTTATGCGCGGCCGTACGCTGAACGATTCATTCATCATCCTCGACGAAGCACAGAACACGACGGCCGAGCAGATGAAGATGTTCCTGACGCGGCTCGGCTTCGGTTCGCGGATGGTCGTAACCGGCGACATCACGCAGATCGACCTGCCAAAGGAGCAACAGTCGGGCCTCGTCGTAGTAGCCGACGTGCTCAGCGAAATTGAGGGAATCGACTTCGTCCGCTTCGGCGCAGACGATGTAGTCCGCCACCGGCTCGTGCAGCGGATCGTCGAGGCCTACGGAGCTTTTGCCGAACGGTCGGCTCCAGACCTGCGTGCCGAGCGCGACCGTCGTAAGGCCTAGAGCCATCAGCGATGATTGAACTGGACTACATCGGCGCCGATCTGGCCGCCGGTCATCCGCCGGAGCCGGAGGTTGACCGCCTTTTAGCGCTCGCCTTCGCTTCGGCCGGGATTGAAGACGGGCACGTCGCAGTCGAGTTCGTCGACGAGCTGCGGATTGCAGAGCTGAACGAAGCTCACCGCGGTAACGAGGGGCCGACAGACGTGCTCTCTTTCCCGGTCGATGGCGATGACGACGGCAGCGGGCCGCGCGAGCTCGGTGACATCATCATCTGCCCTCAGATGACTGAGGACCTACGCGAGGCGATCGTCCACGGCGCGCTGCACCTCGTTGGGATGGACCACGAGACCGACGACGGCGAGATGTTGGCGCTGCAGGGCGAGATCTGCTCGTGGTGACCAAGGCTGGCTTCGTCGGGCTTGCCGGACGCCCAAACGTCGGCAAATCAACGCTCGTAAATCAGGTCATCGGCGAAAAGGTCGTGATTGTCTCCGACCGCCCGCAGACAACCCGCCGTGCGATCCGCGGGATCGCGATGCGCGAAGAGACGCAGCTTGTGATGGTCGACCTCCCAGGCTTCCAGCGGCCGCGCGACCTGCTCACCGAGCGGATGCAGAAGCGCGTCGAACGTGAGCTCAGCGACAGCGACGCAGTTCTCTTCGTGCTCAACGGGGAGGAAGGGGTAGGCGCCGGCGACCGCTTCATCGCAGAGCTGCTGAAGCTCAGCTCGAAGCCGGTCCTGATCGCTGTCAATAAGGAGGATCGACTTAACCGTTCGCGCACGATGACGTCGCTGCTCGCGGCCGAGGAGCTCGGTTTAGACGCCGAGATCTTTCCGATTTCGGCCAAGACCGGCGCAGGCGTTGAGCCGCTGGTCGCCCGGCTCGCTGAGCTAATGCCTGAGGGCCCGTTCCTCTTCGACGTCGACGATCTATCCGACCAACCTCTATCGATCGAGCTGGCGGAGCTAATCCGCGAGCAGATCCTGCGGCGCACATTCCAAGAGCTGCCTCACGCCGTCGAGGTAGTCGTCGAAGAGATTGAAGAGCAGCGTGAGGGGTTGCTGCGTATTCGCGCCCTGGCCTGGGTTGAAAGTGAGTCGCAGAAGGGAATTCTCGTTGGGCGCGGTGGCAAAATGGTCCGCTCGATTGGAACTGCGGCCCGCGGTGAGATCGAGAAGCGCGTTGGCTCGCAGGTGCACCTTGACCTTTCGGTTCGCGTTCGACGCAGCTGGCGCACCGACGAGGGACTGCTCGACCGCCTCGGGATCGACTGAGCTTCAGTCGAGCTGGCTCAGTTGAGCCGCAAGCAGCGAAGCGATCTCTTCGACTTCATCGGGCCCAACCGCATGACTCGTTATCGCTGGAAGCTCGATCAGCGGGCAGTTCGCTCCGCCGCGCAGCCGTTGCAGCTGCTCCTGCTGCAGCGCGGCGCGGGCGTGTCGCGCTTCGATTGCGGCCTCAACGCTGCTGTCGACGGCCGAGCCAACCGCCTTCAATTGGGCTATCTCTGAATCATCGAGACCGTCGGCTGTCAGGCCGTTAGCGATGATCAGATCGGCCCCGCGGCCAAGCTGTTTTCTCAGCGCGGCGTCCAGCTCGAGCGTCTCGTTTACCGGCGTCTCTTCAAGCGTCGAGACGAGGACGACTCGGCTGCGGGAGACGTCGGCGAGCAGCGCTTCTACCTCCCTCGCCTGACTGGCGATCGGGCCGACGCGGGCAATCTCGGCAAAGGTTGTCGGCGTCTTCAGCATTGCCAGCCCGTGGCCCGATGCTGGCGCATCGAGAATTACGAGTTGGTATCCGACCGCCTCACTGTCCCAACGTTCGTCGCGGCTCAGCTCGGCTGCCTTTGTGATCGTCAGCAGCTCTCGCCCGCCCGGAGCGGCGTTGATGAAGCCCGCGAAGCTGTTCGAGCGGACGGCAAGGTCCAACAGCGCACGCGGCCGAATCAGCTTTCCCGCCCATTCGACCAGCGCCAGCTCTGGGTCGATCGTCGTCGTCCAAAGCTCAGGCGCCACCTGCTCCTCGCTGCCTGGCGCGCCGGCCGTTGGGTGCCCCACTAGCGCAGGGACGCGGCGCTGGCCTGACACCTCGCAGACGATCGTCTCTTTATCGCAGCCCGAAGCCACCAAACCGAGTGCCGCGGCGATCGTCGTTTTGCCAACGCCACCCTTGCCGCTGATGACAATTAGCTCGCAATTAAATATGTCGTGTTGTCGCTTTTCCACTAGTCCGTCTACGGTAGGGGCGTGGGTTTCAGTCCAAACAAGGTCGTAAGCGATTCTTACCGCAGATGCCGCCGCATGCAGCTGCGCCATGACCCAACCTATTTTGCGGCCACGGCCTGCCTACCGGCTGAGCGTCGCCCTGCTCTATATGCGCTCTACGGGTATGTCCGCGGAGCCGACGAGATCGCAGACAACACGGGGCTTAACGGCCAGCGCCGCGCTGCGTTAGACGCCTGGCAGCGCGAGCTGGAGGAGGGATTGACGCGTGGCTATTCGCTCCATCCGGTTATCGGCGCCCTCGTTGACGCCGGACCGCGCTATGGAATGCCACTCGAGCTGTTGCCTCAGTACATGGAGTCGATGCGCGCCGATTGCGATGAGACTGTTCGGATGCGCAGCCAAGAGCAGCTCGATCGCTACATGGATGGAACGGCGACCGTGGGCCCTGTCGCGGCGCCGCTATTGGATGCCCCCGAGACTGCGATCGCGCTGCTGCGCCGACTTGGCGTTGCCTTTCAGCTGACCAACTTCATTCGCGACGTGCCGATCGACTGGAAGATGGGCCGGATCTATCTCCCAGGCTTGGACGAATCCGACCTCACGCAGCGCACGGCAAGCGCTGCGCTGCGCGATCATGTCGCCCAGCAGGTCGCGCGGGCACGCGACCTCTTCGCCGACAGCGAAGGCTTGGCACAGCTGCTGCCGGCCCCGGTCCGACCAGGAATTCGCGTTGCGCGCGCTGTTTATCTGCGCGTCCTCGACCGCGTCGAAGAGAACGACTACGACGTTGTCACCCGCTCGAACCGCCTGCGTCCATGGGAGGCCGTTCAGGCGTCTTCCTGGGCGCTGGTTTCGTGACCGTCCGCGCGACCTCACGTGGCGCGCAGCGAACCTCTCTGGAGGGGACGCGAGCCGAGGTCCTGATCTGTGGAGCAAGTTTTGCCGGCCTCGCGGCAGCACGAGAGCTGGCCGGGAGCGGCGCCAATCTGCTCGTAATCGACCGTTACGAGATTGGCGAGCGGCAAACATCAGCCTGCGCCTGCCCAACGCTCTGGCTGGAAGCGATGGGCGTCAGCGACTCGATCAAGCAAGAACTGCCGTTCATGACGTTCACAACACCGACTGGCGCTGCCCGCTACCGCCTGCCATGGAGCTGGTCCTCGTTCGATTACCGCGAGCTCTGCGAGCTGCTCTGGAAGCAGTGCGGCGATGCGCGCTTTGAGACAGCGAAGGTTGAGTCTGTCGGTGAGCCGCGAAGCGACGGCCTGATCGACGTCGTGACCGACCGCGGAACGCTATCGGCGCCGCTCGTCGTCGATGCGCTCGGTTGGAGGCGCGTGCTCAGCAGCCCGCACTATCAACCTCCGCAGGCGCCGCTTTCACGCGGGCTAGAGGTACACCCCGAGCATGACTATTCCGGCGACGCGCTTGACATCTGGATCGAACGATCGATCGTCCGCCGCGGTTACGGCTGGCGCGTGCCCGCCGGCGACGAGGCCCGCATCGGCGTCGGCTCCTACGACCCGAATCAGCACGTCAAAGAGCCCACGATTGAGCTCGCTGAGCGGCTCGATCGCGACGCCGTCGCCTACCAAGGCAACTGGTTCCCGCATCGTCTGCGGCCCGCCACCGAGGATCAGATCTTCTTCGCCGGCGACAGCGCCGGCCACTGCTTTCCGCTCTCAGGAGAGGGGATTCGAACGGCCTTCTACTTCGGCATCGCTTGTGGTCGCGAGCTGCGCGCAGTCATTGAAGGCCGCCAAGACCGCGCTGCCGCGCTGATCGGCTACGAAGCCTTCAACAGTGAACACAAGCGGCCGTTTGCGATTGCGCTCGCGCTGCAGCGATTGATTCCGGCCCTACCACCGCGCTTGCTGGCTGCGCTGCTGCGGCTGATCGGCAGGCAGGCGATCGTTGACCGCGCCTTCGGCTGGTACCTCGACCAAGCCGCACCGCAGTTCGCGCAAGCGCAGTCAGACCCGCGTATGCCGGGCCCAAGCTCAGATGCGCCAGCGTTGGCCGGAGCAGGGCGATGAACGCAGAGGAGGGTCAGATCACGATCGAACCGAGCCTCGACGCGGCCCAGCAGCTCGCTGCCGACTCCACGCTGGTGCCGCTGCGCCATCAGTTCATTGACGACTGCGAAACGCCGGTCTCGGCGTTCCTCAAGCTGCGCGCTTCGGCGCCCTCGGAGCCCGCATTTCTGCTCGAATCTGCCGAGCAAGGGCAGCGGATGGGTCGCTACAGCTTCATCGGCATCCGCCCTAGACAGGTGCTTCGCTGGGATCTCGCCGACGGCGGCGATCCCTATGCAATTGCCGCCGAGATGCTCGACGGTTTGAGCCAAGCCCCGCTCGAGAACCTGCCCCCGTTTGCCGGCGGCCTCGTGGGCTACTTCGGTTACGACCTCGTGCGCACCGTCGAGCCGCTCGGTGACCCAAATCCCGACCAGCTTGGCCTGCCCGACATGGCGCTGATGCGCAGCGACGCGCTCGTCGTCTTCGACCACCTTCGTCACACGCTGACGATCCTCGTCAACGCAGTCGCCGAAGGCGGCCAGCTAACCGAAGCGAGTTACAACGAAGCCAGCGCGACGATCGCCGAAGTGCGCGCGATCTTGGCTGGGCCGCTACCGGCGCCGAAGCCGAACGGGGCGCCGCGCGAAGCGCCGAAGTTCGAGTCAAATTTCACGCGTGAAGGCTTCGAGGAGGTCGTCGCAAAGATCGTCGACTACATCCACGCCGGCGATGCCTTTCAAGTGGTTCCTTCGCAGCGCTGGACGGCAGAGCTAGAGGTCGATCCGTTCTCGATCTATCGAGGCCTGCGCGTGGTCAACCCAAGCCCGTACATGTACTTCCTTGAGTTTGGAGATTTTCAGGTCGTCGGTGCTAGCCCTGAGCCGCTGCTAACGGTCAACGGCCGAGCAGCTTCGACGAGGCCGATCGCCGGTACCCGCGCCCGCGGCGCGAACGCCGCGGAGGACCTCGAGCTGGCCAACGGGCTACTCGCCGACGAGAAGGAATGCGCCGAGCACGTGATGCTCGTCGACCTCGGCCGCAACGACCTTGGCCGCGTCTGCGAATACGGCTCAGTAGTCGTCGACAGCATGATGCAGGTAGAGACCTACTCGCACGTGATGCACATCGTCTCGTCGGTTTCGGGCACGCTTCGGCCTGAAGTCGGCGCGCTCGATGCGCTGCGCGCGATCCTTCCCGCCGGCACGCTCTCCGGCGCGCCGAAGGTCCG
>JBAXGJ010000008.1:0-18677 GCA_037139475.1 Actinomycetes bacterium | reverse complement strand
TCCTCGAGCAGCGTCTCCGTGAAACGGCCTTCCTAACCCGTGGCCTGAAGATCTCACTGACCGACGAGCGCGGCATCGGCGCAACGGTTGAGTTCTGTTACGAGGGCGGAATCAAGGACTTCGTCTCCTATCTGAACGAGAACAAGGAGCCAATCCATCCGAAAGTCGTCTACTTCTCAGATGAGGGCGAAGAAGGCGCGATCGAATGCGCCCTGCAGTGGAACGCCTCCTACCAAGAGTCGGTTTTCTCGTTCGCCAACAACATCAACACGCACGAGGGCGGCTCGCACCTTTCAGGTCTCCGTTCAGCGCTCACGCGGACGCTGAACAAGTACGCGCGCGATAAGGGTGAGCTGAAAGAGAAGGACGACAACCTCAGCGGCGAGGATGTGCGCGAGGGTCTGACCGCCGTACTCTCGGCAAAGTTGACCGACCCGCAGTTCGAAGGCCAGACGAAGACGAAGCTCGGCAACCCCGGAATGCAGGGTTTTGTTGAAGGGATCGTCAACACGAAGCTGGCTGAGTTCCTCGAGGAGAACCCTGCCGACGCGCGGGCAATTATTCGAAAAGCCGTCCAAGCTGCCCAGGCGCGCAGCGCGGCACGTAAGGCGCGCGACCTGACGCGTCGCAAGAGCGCGCTTGAAAACTCCCGCCTACCAGGCAAGCTGGCCGACTGTTCGGTCAAGGACCCATCGTTGGCTGAAATCTTCGTAGTCGAGGGTGACTCCGCCGGCGGCTCGGCCAAACAGGGCCGCGATCGCAACACGCAGGCAGTGCTACCGCTGCGCGGAAAGATCCTCAACGTCGAGAAGGCACGGATCGACAAGGTGCTCCAGAACACCGAAGTTCAGGCCCTGATCACGGCGATCGGAACCGGTATCGCAGGTGAGTTTGACCTCGAAAACGCCCGTTATCACAAGGTTATTCTGATGACCGACGCCGACGTTGACGGCGCCCACATCCGCACCTTGATCCTGACGCTGCTGTTCCGCGAGATGCAGCCGCTGATCGACGCCGGCTTCGTCTACATCGCCAAGCCGCCGCTCTACAAGATCAAAAAGGGCTCACAGGAGCGCTACATCGAAAACGACGCCGAGCTTGAAGAGGTGCTGCTGGCAGACACCTACGAGAAGTTTGAAATCACCGATCGCGATGCCAAGAAGGTCAAGCTGACCGAGGCCAAGTGGCAGAGCTACCGCCGCAGCATGCGCCGCTACGAGCAGCTTTCGGCCGCTCTGCGCGCCCGCCACGGCGAGGACATGGTTCGCTTCCTCGAGGAGTCGGCGCTGCTCGGTGACGGCATCAACAGCTCGAACGACGCGATCAAGCTGCTCAGCGCAAAGGACGCTGAACTCGGAGTGCTGACGACCGAACTCGAGTCGAGCGACGACGGGATCCTGCTGATCCGTTCGGTTGAGAAGGGCAGCGGGCTCGCCCGCACCCACCGGATGCCGATCGAGCTCTTTGAGAGCGCCGAATACCTCGGCCTACTGAAGCTCCACGCGGAGATCGTCAAGCTGACTGGCAACGGACCCTTCATCGTCCGCCTCGGTGACCGTGAGGAGATCGCGCAGACCTTCGAATCGCTCGGCACCGCTGTTATGTCGGTAGCCCAGAAGGGCGTTCAGCTGAGCCGCTTCAAGGGCCTCGGCGAAATGAACGCTGAGCAGCTTCGCCAGACGACGATGGACCCAGCAACGCGCACGCTGCAGAAGGTTTCGATCGCCGACGCTGTCGCCGCCGATGAGATCTTCTCGATGCTGATGGGCGACGTCGTTGAGCCGCGCCGAAACTTCATTGAAGACAACGCCCGCGACGTCGTAAACCTCGACGTCTAATGACCGCACGGGCCGGAGAGGACAACTAGATGGCTTCCGCAGACGTATTGAGTGACCGCTTCGAGCCACGCGCGCTCGAAGACGAGATGAAGACCGCCTACCTCGATTACGCGATGTCGGTGATCGTTGGCCGCGCGCTGCCGGACGTCCGTGACGGACTCAAGCCGGTCCACCGTCGCGTCCTTTACGGGATGTCAGAGCTCGGCCTCGGGCCAACCCGCGGCTACTCAAAGTGCGCCCGCATCGTCGGCGAGGTGATGGGCAACTTCCACCCTCACGGCGACTCGGCGATCTACGACGCGTTGGTCCGCATGGCGCAGGACTTCTCGATGCGCTACCCGCTCGTTGACGGCCAGGGCAACTTCGGCTCGGTAGATGACGATCCAGCCGCAGCGATGAGGTACACCGAGGC
This sequence comes from Actinomycetes bacterium, assembly GCA_037139475.1. Taxonomy (GTDB): domain Bacteria; phylum Actinomycetota; class Thermoleophilia; order Solirubrobacterales; family Solirubrobacteraceae; genus F1-60-MAGs163. The sequence goes on along the minus strand of JBAXGJ010000008.1, from coordinate 16,427 downwards.
GCGAATGACGCGCCTGGCGACCGAGATGCTGCGAGATCTCGACATGGACACCGTCGACTTCGTTCCCAACTATGACGGCCGCACGCAGGAGCCGACGGTGATGCCGGCGCGCTACCCGAACTTGCTCGTCAACGGCTCCTCGGGAATCGCCGTCGGCATGGCGACGAACATCCCGCCGCACAACCTTGGTGAGGTGATCGCCGCGACGATCGCGCTGATCGACGATCCCGACATCTCACTCGACGGACTTATGAAGCACGTCAAGGGACCCGACTTCCCGACCGGGGGCACAATTCTCGGCGTTCAGGGGATCCGCGACGCCTACGAGACAGGCCGTGGCCGCGTCCGCGTGCAGGCCAAGGCGCACATTGAGCCGCTGACGCAGGGCAAAGAGGCGATCGTCGTTACAGAGCTGCCCTACATGGTCAAGAAGGGCGGCGAGGGCGGCCTGATTCAGAAGATTGCGGCGCTCGTGCACGAGAAGAAGATTCCCGACATCACAGACCTGCGCGACGAGTCAGACCGCAACGGAATGCGGCTCGTAATTGAGCTCAAGCGCGACGTAATTCCAAAGGTCGTTCTAAACCAGCTCTACAAGCACACCTCGATGCAGTCGACCTTCGGCGTCAACACCGTCGCGCTCGTTGACGGCGTGCCGCGGACGCTCTCGCTGCGCGAAGTACTTACCGCCTACGTAGCCCACCAGCGCCAGGTCGTTGTTCGGCGCGCCAAGCACGAGCTCGGGATCAAGGAGGCCCGCGCTCACATCCTGCTCGGCCTGCTGATCGCGCTCGACAACCTCGACGCTGTAATCAAGCTGATCCGCGCCGCTCCAGACCGCGACGTTGCGCGCGAGAAGCTCGTCAAGGACTTCAAGCTCTCGGCAATTCAGGCCAGCGCGATCCTCGAGCTTCGCCTAGCGCAGCTAACAGCGCTCGAATCGGACGCAATCAAGAGCGAATACGACGACGTGATGGAGCGAATTCGTGAGCTCCGTGAACTGCTCGGCAGCGAACAGGCGGTACTCAACCTGATTAAGGAAGAGCTGAGCGAAATCAACGAGCGCTTCGCCGACGAGCGCCGCACGCTGATCTCGCAGAGCGAAGACGAGATCGACATTGAGGATCTGATCGCCGACCAGCAGATGGTGATCACGATCACGCAGACCGGCTACATCAAGTCGCTGCCGCTCGGCACCTACCGCCAGCAGCAGCGCGGCGGCCGCGGCGTGACGGGGATGGACATGAAGGATGGCGACTTCATCGAGCACCTATTCGTCTGCTCCTCGCATGACTTCCTGCTCTTCTTCTCTAACCGCGGCAAGGTCTATCGCTCAAAGGTTTATGAGCTTCCTGAGGCCTCGCGTACGGCGAAAGGGCGCGCGCTAGTCAACGTGCTGCCGCTGCGCGAGGGCGAGCGGATCGAATCGGTTCTTGCGACGCGCGACTTCACCGAGACGCAGTACCTCGTCTTCGCAACGAAGAAGGGGACGGTCAAGAAGACCGAGCTGCAGGAGTACAACACGCCGATCAAGGCCGACGGCATCATCGCGATCAAGATTCGCGACGACGATGAGCTGATCGTCGTCCGCGGCGTTGACAAGGACGATGAGGTGCTGATCACCTCGCGCGCCGGGCTGACCGTCCGTTTCGCAGAATCCGATGCTCGCTCGATGGGGCGCAGCACGAGCGGCGTCAAGGGAATGGACGTTGGCGAGAAGAGCGAAGTGATCGCGATGGACATCGCCCGCGACGACATGGACCTGCTCGTAATTACCGACAACGGCTATGGCAAGCGCACCCAGGTGCGCGAGTACCGCAAGACGAAGCGTGGCGCCAAGGGCGTCAAGACGATCGCGTTGACGGAAGCCAAAGGCGGCCTTGCCGGCGCGCTAGTCGTAAAAGAGCACCAGGATTTGATCTTCATCTCACGCGAGGGAATGGTTCAGCGCACCGCGGTCAGCGGTATCAATAGGTACGGGCGCAGCGCCCAGGGCGTCAAGACGATGAATGTGCGTGACGGCGACATCGTCAGCGCCGTTGCGATGGTCGTCGAGGACGCCGAGGGAGACGCTGAGACCGCTGAGGGCGAGAGCGCCGAGCTCGAGGCCACAGAGGCGACAGAGGCCGAAGTGGTCAGCGAAGACGCTGAGCTAGTCGAAGAAGAGCTCGAGCAAGAGGAAGAGCAGGATCAGGAAGACGAAGACGCTGACGAAGACGCGGCCGACGAAGACGACGAGTAGCTCGCCGCAAAGGAAAAGGGCGCCGGGTAGAAACCCGACGCCCTTCCCAACAGCTGACTGAATTTAAATTGGACGATCGGTCTTCACTCGCCACTCTGGCGGGCGGCCGGGGGGACCAGCTCCGGCGAATCGGCCAACGGTGTCCCGGATTGGATTCCGCTTAGCGGGTCCAGCCAACCGCGCTAGCGGCCGGTCACCTCCAGGGTCCCGGAAAACATTGGTTTCTCGATTTGGACCACCCCCTTTCTCTGGTATCGCGCAATCTAGCACGACTTAGGGACGGCGATTACGCCGCTTCTGCGGGGAGCCACTGGCGCCAGGCCGGCGGAATCTTCTGCGCGGCGACGGTGATGAAAACGTGCGCCCCGGGGACGCGCGGAGCCTTGCGCGGATGCATGTTGATCTGAGCCGGCAGACGGTCGGCCTTGCGCCGGTTGCAGGGAGCGCAGGAGGCGACAATGTTCTCCCAAGTTGAGAGTCCACCCTTGGAGCGGGGAATCACGTGATCGACCGTCAAGTTGGCGCGCGTGCCGCAGTACTGGCAGGCCCATCCATCGCGCGCGAAGACAGCCCGCCGCGTGATCTTGCGTTTCGAGCTATCGCGCGGAACGTTTGCGTAGACGCGAAGTTTGATCACAATCGGGCGCGCCAGCACGCGTCGCTCAGAGCGCAGCTCTCCGTCGCTTCGCTCGATCATGTCGGCTTTTTCCTTCAGCAGCAAAACGGCGGCGCGACGGACTGAGCAGACGTTGATCGGTTCATAGGTCGCGTTCAGAACTAGGACGCGGCCAACATCGCGCAGCGGCCGATCGCGCGCGATCGGCGGCGCGGGCAGGGCGGGGGCTGATGCGGTCAGAGTCTTCATCTCACTCGCCCGCGAGTCTAACCGCGAGCCCGACGGCTAGCGCAATGCCGCTAGCGCGCAGCCGCCAACTATCTCTGCCCTTAGACCGGGTAGCTGCCGAGCACGCGAACCTGCTGGCAGTGCCCGGTCAAACCAGCGAGCGCGTCAGCAGCCGGCCCTGGCAGATCGACGCGCCCATCGATGTCGATCAGGAAGATGTATTGGCCAAGCTCGAGCCGCGCAGGCCTCGATTCAATTCGAGTCAGGTTGATCGACCTGCTGGCGAATTCCGAGAGGCAGTCCAATAGCCATCCCGGCGAGCCGTCGCCAGCGCCAGAAAAGATGATCGCGCTCTTGCCTGCCTGACCCTCGCTTGGCGGCTCGCTTGGCGAGCGCGAGAGCCAGATGAAGCGGGTTGCCAACAGATCATGGTCGGCGACCGACTCGGCGAGCACGACTGCGCCGCTGTGCATCGCCGCCGCCGGGCTGGCGAGCGCGGCCGCCGGAAGATCACTACTGAGCACCTGCTCGACTGCCGCTGCCGTTGAGTTGCTGGCTACAAGCTTCGCCTCGGGCAGCTCACGGCGCAGGAACGAAGCGCATTGGGCTAGCGGCTGCGGGTGCGAATAGACGGTCGTGACTGCGCTTAGCTCTGTGCCCTCACGGGCGATCAGGCAGGGACTGATCTCGAGCACGTACTCACCGATGATCGAGACATCGGGGGCATCGTGGACGAGCGCGTCAATGACCTCGTTGACGCCGCCCTCAACAGAGTTCTCAATCGGCGCGATCGCGCGTTCAACCGTTCCCTCCTGAACCGCGCTAACAACATCGTGGACGGTCGTCAGCGCGACGATCTCGGCCTCCCCGTCAAGCCCTGCCAGTTCCAGCGACTCGTGCATCGCTTGCTCGCTGAAAGTTCCCGCCGGGCCGAGATAACCGACCCGCATCAGGAGCTCTCAGCGAGGTCGAGCAATTCTCCACTGATCGCCGCGTCGACCGCCTGCTGCTCCTCGGGCGAGAGTTCGACCGTGCCCCTGCCCTGTTCGACCTGCCGGACGTAGAAGCGCGTTGACTCGCGGTGCTGAATCGACGAGATCACGACGCCCGAGCGGTGCGCGTCGAGCAGCGCGATCGATACTGACTGGTGGCCTGAGAGCTCGTTATAGGCGTCGTATCGAACTACTGCCCGATGGTTGATCGCACCGTCGAGCCGCGTCTCCGCGGCGCTCACGCGGCCTTCGAGGCCGGTCGCAATGTCAATCAAATGATCGTGGAGCGCGACGAACTGACGTTCAAGCTCGGCGGCGTGGGCCGTGATGTCACGTTCGCTATCACCGATCACAAGCTTCTGATCGCGGCGCAGGCTGCGCAGCTTCAGCAGTGCGATGATCACGGCGATCAACGCAACGACTGCGATTACGGCGGCGATTACGGCAATTAATCCCGCGCTGCTGTCTAGTGAATGCACGCTGCGGAGAGGATAGACCCGCGAGGGGCTATCAACCGCCGGCGAAGAGAACCGTGTAGGTCGCTTCGTTGTTGTCGGTGCCAGTCTCGCCCGGGACGGGGTCGACCTTGACCGTCAGCGTGGCGGCAGTTCCGCTGGCAGGCGCGGAAGGCAATGCAATCGCCACATCGGTTTCGGAACCGGCGGTGGTCAGATTGACGACCTTCTTCACCGTTATAGGCTTGGCTCCTGGAGCGGTGAGAGTGACCGTGACGGTGACGTTCTTCTCGTCGCTTTCGCCACCATTGAGCAGCTTGACGGTGACAGCGACCGGTGGCGTCGCTGTGACCTTGTTGGCCGCCGGCGAAGGCTGGAGCTCAACACCGGCGATTGTCGTGCTGGTGATCGCGTGACCGTGGAGGCCAGGGGCGACGGCGCCGGTAGTTGTTCCGGCGCCTGCCTGGCCGCCGATAGCTGCTGCAATTGTGCTTGGCGCGAGCCAGGTATAGCCGGGGAGCGACTGGCTCTGCTCGATCGTCTGGCCGGTAATCCCAGCACCGTCTAGCGCCTGCTTGATCAGTGGTGCGGTTCGCTGCGAGTAGACGACGTCTGAAGCGAGGAATGACTGCATCTGCCCGGCGATCTCATTCGTGGCCGTCTCGGCTGCCTGACCGGTTCCCTGCGCCTTCGGCAGCAGTTCGGCGATCTTCGTCAGCGCGCCGGAGCGCAGGTCGAGCGTCAGCATCAAGTTTTGCTGCGCGTCACGCATCTCGCCCGGAACGTCGAGCTCGTTAGCGCGCTTGCCGTCTTCCTCGGCGGCGAGGCGGATCTGGTTGATCTGAACCTGCAGGTCGCCGGCTGCCGCTCCTGCCGTGCCGCCGCTGAGCAGCTTGAAGAATGGCGCCGCGACCTGATTGTCGGAGTCGGAGACGATCGCTGCAACGTTGCGGTTGTAATCCTTCAGCGCGCTGTCACTGGCGCTGTCGAGGCAGCCTTTGACGCCGAAAATGATGATCAGCAGCAGGATGACGCCTACGCCGATCGCGATTGCCTGGCGCGTGCGGAGCGTCTGGCGGTCGCCAGGAGGCGTGTCGCCCGAAGGCGCAGCAGGACGGCGCGGCTCGGCCGGGCGCCGTGGGCTGGAGCTAACTTGAGTTGGGTCGTCGTCGAAGAAAGACATTAAAAACGGCGGCTTAATAATCAGCCGGAGAAGCGAAGTATGACGACGAAACCTGAAAATCGGCCTCAGTGCAAGTTTGCTCGCAAACTGACCGCTTCGCTACTGCGGCAGGCAGCGCGCCAATAACGCAGAATGTAGGAGCTAGTGAGTACCGTCGACAGAACGATTGCCCAGTTCGATTCGCCACCTCAGAGCGAGGTTACGGCGACGGTCGTGCTCGAGCGCTATCGCTTGATGAGGCGGCTTGGCGCAGGCGCTTTCGGCGTAGTTTGGCTGGCGCTCGACGAGCGGCTTGATCGTGTTGTGGCGGTTAAGCGGATTGAGGCTCACGATCCAGAGATGGCCGCGCGCGCCGAGCGCGAGGCGATCGCCGCTGCGCGGCTCAACCACCCGGGCATCGTTGCTCTGCACGAGGCCGGCCGCGACGCCGACGCCGTCTATCTCGTTTCGGAACTGGTCCGCGGCAAGACTCTGCGCGAGCGGCTAGTTGCGGGCGAGCTCTCGGACCGTGACGTCGTGCGGATCGGTGTCGCGCTCTGCGACGCGCTCAGCCACGCACATGCTCGTGGCGTGATCCACCGCGACATCAAACCGGCCAACATCATCATTCCCGACCGTCCTGATGGCGAAGCGGGAATCGTCAAGCTGACCGACTTTGGAATCGCGCTGATTGCCGGTGACGATGCGTTGACGCGAACCGGCGATGTCGTTGGCACGCTTGCCTACATGGCACCGGAGCAGGCCGACGGGCGCCCGGTCAGCGGTCAGAGCGACCTCTATTCGCTGGCGCTCGTTCTCTACGAGGCCTTCAGTGGCGTCAACCCGATCCGCGCGCCAGGGGCGGCGGCGACGGCGCGGCGGGTCGGCACAAGGCTTCCGCCTCTAAACCAGTTGCGCCCTGAGTTGCCGGAACAGATCTGCGACGCGATCGATTGGGCGGTGCAGCCTGAAGAGCTAGATCGTGGCACGCTCGCTGAGCTGCGCGAGGCGCTGCTTGACGGGCAGGACGAGGCCGATACGACTGCAGGCGCGATCGATGCGGCCGAGCTTGAGGGCTACGAGCAGGTCGACCTGCTCGCTGACTCAGAGCAAGGCCTTCGTGACCGCCCGCTCACGCCGCTGATGCGGATCGCCGCCGCCGCTGCTGCCGGCGGGATGGTCTTGGCATCGCTAGTGGCGATCGCGCCGATCTCCGACGCGCCTCGCCTGCCGCTGCTGTGGGCCGCGGTCTGCGCGATGCTGGCCGTCGGCCTGCTGCCGCGGATCGGGACGCTGCTGGTCGGCGCCACTTTGAGCGCTTTCTTTATCGCCGCGGGAGTGCCTGGCTGGGCCGTCCTGCTGTGGGCTGCACTGTTGCCGGCGATTCTGCTGATGCCGCGCGAGCCGAGCAGTTGGCTGCTGCCGATCGCTGCGCCGCTGCTCGGGCTGGCCGGCCTAGCGCTCGCCTTTCCGGCCTTTAGCGGCTTTTCGACCAGCGCCAAGCAGCGAGCAGCAGTTGCCGGTCTTGGCTTCTGGTGGCTGGCGCTGGCCGAGCCAATAGTCGCAAGCCGGCTGCTCTTTGGCGAGCTGCCGATCAAGGCTGGATGGGCTGCCACTGCAGGCGGTGGAGCCGATCTTGTCGTGCAGATGGTCGGGCACGGCGTTCCGTTGGTCGCGTTCCTGTGGGCGCTCGCAGCTTGGCTCTTGCCTTCGATCCTGGCTAGCAAGTGGATCGCCGTTCAGATCGCCGCCGCGCTTCTATGGGCTGGCGCGCTAACTGCCGCCAGCATCGCGCTGGCGGGAGCGCTGCATTGGCCGTTTGCGCAGCCGCAGATTGGTGTTCTCGTTGCTGGCAGCGCGCTCGGCGCGTTGGTTGCCTTGGCATCGGTAACAGTCAGAGTTAAACGCTAAATACGCGACTCTGGCGCGCAGCGGCAGGTCCAGTCCGTAGCATTGATAGCGCAGCAGCGGAGGCCGTATGATCGGGCTCCGAGGCGCCGCCGCGCCGACCCCCAAACTATGAGCGTTTTACGCAATCTAGAGCAGCGACTGAGTGGCCTTGTTGAGGGTACTTTTGGACGCGTTTTTCGCACCGAAGTTGGGCCCGTCGAAATCTCCCGCCGAATCACTCGCGAGATGGATCAGAACGTCAAGGTTTCGCTCTCGCGCAGCTATGCGCCGAACGAGTACGTCGTCTGGCTCTCGCCCGAGGATCGCGTCCGTTACGAGGGCGTTGAGGCTGAGGTCGCCGACGAGCTCGCTGGCCACCTGCTTGAACACGCCCGCGCCGAGCGTTTGACGCTGGTTTCGCGACCGGTGATTGAGTTCGGCGTTGACGAGGCACTCGGGCTGGGAGAGTTTGGGATCGAGACGCGCGTGGTGAAGCTCGACGAGCTTCCCGCCGAGGAGGAGCCAGTTGCTGCCCCGGTTGAGCGGCGCCCGCCCGCTGCTCCAGGCCGCGCGATCTTTGATGCCGAAGGAACCCGCTTTGCGATCGGTCGCAGCGGCGCAGTCATTGGTCGCAGCAGCTCCTGCGACGTCGTACTCGCGAACCCTGACGTCTCGCGACAGCACGCGCAGATCGCTTACGACGAAGTTGATGGCTGGATCGTCGAGGACCTCGGTTCAACCAATGGCGTGATTGTCAATGGCGGGCGCGTCAACGGTTCGTTGCCGCTCACCAGCGGTGATCAGATCAAACTCGGTCCGGTCAGCGGAAGATTTGAGGCGAGCTGATGCTGCAGCCGACCGCAATCGCCCTGCAGGGGGCATTCCTGCTCGTGCTCTTCCTTTTCGTAGCCTGGGTCGTCCGCAGCACGATGCGCGACCTGCGCCGCCCCGACGAGCAGCGAGCCGGCGGCCCAGCTCCGGCTGACGCAACCGGAATCCACAGCGCCGTCACGGCCGGCGCCGCTCGATCAGGGCTCGACGATCCGAGGCTGGTCGTTGAGCGTGCGCCAGGCCACACACCGGGGATGGAGTACGAGATCGCTGGCGGAGCTGTTCTCGGCCGCGGTGAGCAGGCCGAAATTCGCCTTGATGATCCCTACGCCTCGTCGGCCCATGCGCGGCTCGTGCTGCAAGGTGGCCGCGTAGTGCTCGAGGACCTTGGCTCAACCAACGGCACCTTTCTTAATGAGGAGATGGTCAGCGGGCCGCAGCCGCTCCACCAGGGCGACCGAGTGCGGATCGGCGACAGCGAGTTTCTGTTCGTTGATTCCTGATGCTGCGCGTTGCTGAACATGCTGAGTTGACCGACACCGGCCGCCAGCGGCGGGCCAACGAGGACGCCTTCCTGGCGCGCGCGCCGCTCTTCGTTGTCGCCGATGGGATGGGCGGCGCGCAAGCAGGCGAGGTCGCATCGGCGACGGCGATCGAGGTCCTTGCTGGGGGTCTCGAAGATGGTGCGAGCGTTGAGCAGCAGCTCAGCGCGACCGTCCAGCAGGCCAATGCACAGATCCACGCACTCTCGGTTGCCGACGACGAACGCGCCGGGATGGGGACGACAGTTACCGCCGCTTACGTTGGCGTCAACAACATCACGCTGGTTCACGTCGGTGATAGCCGTTGCTATCGCTGGCGCGCTTCGGCATTGGAGCGCTTGACAGACGACCACTCTCTAGTCGAGGAGATGGTGCGCCAAGGCCAACTGACGCCCGAGCAGGCGCTCGAGCACCCGCAGCGCTCGATTATCACGCGCGCGCTCGGGCCGGAAGCGGTCGTCGAGGCTGATGCGCAGACGATTGGCGCGCGCGACGGCGACCTGCTGCTGCTCTGTAGCGACGGACTCTCAACGATGATCACCGACGATCAGATTTCTGCTGTGCTGGCCCGTGAGGAGCCACTGAAAGCGACCGCTCGGGGGCTGATCGCGGCCGCCAACGATGCCGGTGGCCGCGACAACATAACCGTTGTTCTTCTGCGGATTGAAGAGCTCGACGACGGCTCTATCAGCGATCTTGAACAGACCCAAGTTGGGCTTGACATCGGGCAGCTGCCTGTCGCGAAGGCGTCGGTTGGCGGCGCTGCAGCTGCGGCCAGCGTCGAGCGGCGCGTTCCGCGCGATCCGAGCAGGCCGGCGGCGCGCAAGCGGCGGCGCTGGAAGCCGGGCGTAGGAACTTTGCTGGCGCTTTTCGCCGCTGCGCTGCTGCTCTCAGGCGTCTACTTCGCTTCGCAGGCGATCTACTTCGTCGGCGCCGACAGAGAAGGCTTCGTCAGCGTCTACCAAGGAGTTCCATACGAACTGCCGCTCGGGATCAATCTCTACCGTGAGGATTACATCTCCGGAATTAACCTTTCGCAGCTGCCCGCCAGTGAGCGCACGACGATCACCGAGCACAGTCTGCGCTCACGTAGCGACGCCGATGATCTCGTCCGCCAGCTTGAACTGGGGCGGCTCGGGAGCAGCACTCCGTGAGCGCCCGTAATCGCGAACTGCTGGGGCTGATCCCGGCCTCACTGCTGGTCGTCGCCGGCTTCGGCGCTGTCTTCCTTCAGGAGCAGACGCAGCTCGACAATCTCTCGCTGACCTATGGCGCGATCTTCCTTGGGCTCTGCTTTGTCGCCCACCTGATTATCCGCGTCCGCCTGCCCGACGCCGACCCGTACCTGCTGCCGATAGTTGCAGTGCTGGCAAGCGTCGGGCTGGTCGTCATCTACCGCCTCAATGAAACACTGGCGCGCGACCAAGCGCAATGGTTTGTGATCGGCCTGATCGCCTTTGCCGCGACGATCATTTTCTTGCGTGACTACAGAGTTCTGGAGCGCTACCGCTACCTGATCGCCGCCGCCAGCCTCGCCTTGTTGCTGCTGCCACGGATCCCCGGCATCGGCCAGCAAGCCAACGGTGCCTACCTCGGGATAAGCCTCGGCCCGGTCTCGTTCCAGCCGGCAGAGTTCGCCAAGATCGGCATCATCATCTTCTTAGCCAGCTACCTGCGCGATACGCGCGCGCTGCTGGTCTCGCGCAAACGCTTCGGCATCACCTTGCCGCGGCTCAAGCACATCGGCCCACTACTACTGGTCTGGGGACTAGCGATGTTGATGTTGGTCTTCATCCGTGACCTCGGCTCGTCGCTGATGTTCTTCGGCGGTTTCCTCGCGATGCTCTACGTCGCGACCGACCGCCTGATCTTCCCGGTCGTCGGCTTTGGCCTGTTCGGAATCGGCGCTTGGTTCTTCGCGACCACTGTTGGCCACGTCGGTGACCGCGTTAGCGCCTGGCAGCACCCGTTCGATCCCAAGCTCTATGAGCAGATTGGTGGTAGCTACCAGATCGCTCAATCGCTCTTCGCGCAGGCCGATGGCGGCGTCTGGGGGCAGGGCTTTGGCCAAGCCTTAATTAGCGTTGGTGACAGTCCGATCCTGCCCGCCGCGCAGACCGACCTGATCTACGCCGTGATCGTCAACGAGCTTGGTTTGGTCGGCGGGATTGCGCTGCTGCTGATCTACGTCTTGCTGATCGAGCGCGGCTTTAGGATCGCCGTACTGGCGCGCGATTCATTTTCGAAGCTGCTGGCAACCGGCCTTACAACAGTCGTGGCGCTGCAGGTTTTTGTGATCGTCGGCGGCGTCACGAAGGTGATTCCGCTGACCGGTGTAACACTGCCGTTCGTCTCCTACGGCGGCTCGTCGATCGTCGCCAACTTCGTGATCGTCGCGCTGCTACTGCTGATCTCGGACCGCGCGCGGCGTGAGGCGCGGCGATGAACAAGCCAATTATCCGCGTCTTCGCCGTGCTGCTTGTGCTCTTTGGGTTGCTCGCCTACTTCACGACTCGTTGGACTGTGATCGACCGCGCAGCGCTGCAGGACAATCCACAAAATAAGCGCGAACTGCTGGCCCAGCAGCGGATCGCTCGTGGCTCGATCGTGGCCGATACGGGAACCGTTCTAGCGCGCTCAATCCGGCGCGGCGACGGCACCTACGCGCGCCGCTACCCCGAGAACGGGCTCTTCGCTCAGACCGTTGGCTACTCATTCCTCAACCCCGGCACTGCAGGGCTTGAGCGCTTCTACAACGGCCAGCTGACCGGGCGCACCGCCGGGCTGGAAGGGACGCTGCGCAAGCTCCAGGGCAAGCGCCAGCAGGGCAACGATCTACACACCGCGCTCGACCCGCAGTCGCAGCAGATCGCACTCGACCAACTGGCTGGCAGGCCGGGCGCCGTCGTTGCGCTCGACCCGCGCAACGGTCGCGTCAAGGTGATGGCCTCGATCCCCAGTTACGACCCCAACGTGCTGCGCAGTGCGAAGCAGACCGCGGTGCTCAACTCGGCGCCCGGCGCGCCGCTGCTGAATCGAACAACCGCTGGGCTCTACCCGCCCGGATCGACTTTCAAGGTCGTGACCGCCGCCGCTGCGCTCGACAGCGGCCTCTACGAACCGACATCGACCGTCAATGGTGCCAACGGGGTTGAGATTTCAGGCGTCCCGCTCAACAACGACGGCGGCCAGAGCTTTGGTCAGATCGATCTGACGACGGCGCTAACCCAGTCGGTCAACACGGTCTGGGCGCAGGTGGGGGAGCGGGTCGGCAAGCGTCGAATGAGTCGTTACATGGAAAAGTTCGGCTTTGGCAGCCCAGTGCCAGTGGATCTGCCAGCCAATGAGCGGCTCGCCAGCGGTCTGTACTGCTCGCCTAACGGCAAGCGTGAGCTGGCAGCCCCGACCGACGGCTGCGTCGACATCGGCCGCACCGCGATCGGCCAAGACAAACTGCTCGCAACGCCGCTGCAGATGGCGATGGTTGCCAGTGCGGTTGCCAACCGTGGAATCTTGATGCGGCCCGCGATCGCGACGCGGACGGTTGATCCAGAGGGTCGCACGGCATACGAGAACACGCCGCAGCAGTATTCGCGCGTGATGTCGCCAGCGACGGCTGAGAAGCTGACGGCGATGATGCAGAAGGTCGTGGAGGAGGGAACCGGCACCGCCGCCGCGCTTACAGGAATCGACGTGGCCGGCAAGACCGGCACCGCGGAGCGCGACGTGATCAACAACATCACGCAGCCCTGGTTCATCGCCTTTGCCCCCGCATCCGATCCGCAGATCGCGATCGCCGTCACGATCGAGAAGACGGTCGGCGGCTTCGGCGGCACCGATGCAGCTCCGATCGCCAAAGCTGTGATGGAGTCGTTGCTGCGATGAGTACAGGAGTTGAGCCAGGAACGACGATCGATGATCGCTACCGCGTTGAGTATCTGCTCGGCTCCGGTGGGATGGCCGACGTTTATTGCGCCACCGACCTCCAACTCGATCGCGAAGTTGCGATCAAGCTGCTCTACCGCCGCTTTGCCCAGGACGCCGAGTTTGTTGAGCGTTTCCGCCGCGAGGCGTCGGCCGCCGCTGGCCTTCAGCACCAGCACGTCGTATCGGTTTACGACCGCGGCGAATGGGATGGCACCTACTACATCGCGATGGAGTACCTCCAGGGCAGAACGCTAAAAGCGATCATCAACGAGTACGGAGCGCTCGATTCCGACTGGTCGATCGACATGACGACACAGATTCTGCGCGCCGCCCGCTTCGCCCACCGGCGTAACGTGATTCACCGCGACTTCAAGCCGCATAATGTGATCGTTGACGACGACGGGCTCGCGACCGTGACCGACTTCGGCATCGCCCGTGCCGGCGCCTCGGACATGACGCAGACCGGCTCGATCATGGGCACCGCGCAGTACCTCTCGCCGGAGCAGGCACAGGGCCACGCGGTCAGCGAACAATCGGATCTTTACTCGATCGGCGTGATCCTCTACGAGATGGTCACCGGCCAGGTGCCGTTCGATGGCGAGAGTGCGGTGACGATTGCGCTCAAGCACGTCAGCGAAATCCCAACACCGCCCTGCGAGATCAATCCTGCGATCAGCCCTCAACTTCAGGCCGTGATCATGCGTGCGCTAGCGAAGGATCCGTCGCAGCGCTTCGCGACAGCAGACGAATTCATCGATGCGCTCGAAGAGGCTCGCGCTGGAGTGATGCCGGCCGCCGCGCCGCCGATCCCTCCTGGCCCGCGCGTCGGCGAAACGACTGCGATCGGGATGAGCGGCGGTGCCTTGGCAGCCGCCGCGGGCGGTTCTGCCAATCGCAGCAATAGCGACGATGAGGGCCCGAGCCGGCGTTGGTGGCTCTTCGCCGGCGGTGCGGTGGTCGCCGTGGGGCTGCTGATCGTGCTGCTTTTGGTGCTCAAACCTGACCAAGCGACCGTTCCGCGCGTAGTCGGTAGCGACGAGGCGACGGCGCAGACGGTTCTGATCCGCGCTGGCTTCAAGACCGACAGTGTGGTCAAGAAATCAACTTCGCCGAAGGGGCAGGTGATCGGTCAAGATCCGCCCGGCGGCGAACAGGCCGACAAGGGCTCGACCGTAACGCTGACTGTCTCTGACGGTCCGGCCACAGTCGTGATGCCATCGGTTGCCGGGCTCTCCTCCTCGCAGGCTCAGCGAAAACTTCAAAATGCGGGCTACGTCGTGCGAATACGCAAGCAGTCATCGGACACCGTCCCGAGCGGTGACAGCATCGAGACGCTGCCTCCGGAGGGCACGCCGGTAGATCAAGGTTCGACCGTGACGCTCGTCGTCTCGAGCGGCAAGGCAACGGTTGAGGTTCCCGCCGTCGTCGGGCAGAACGTCGACGACGCCCGCGCAACGCTGCGCGGCGCAGGCTTCGGAGTGAGCGTCACTAGCGAAGAGTCAACCTCGGCTGTGGGAACCGTGCTGCGGCAGGACCCTGGCGCCGGAACGAAGGCAGATAAGGGCGCGACCGTGGCGCTGGTTGTCGCCAAGGCGCCGGCAACGACCAAGGTGCCCAATACGGTTGGCGAAGATGAGGCGTCTTCAATTGCTGAGATCCAGGGGGCCGGCTTTAAGGTCAGCATCGACCGCGTTGATGTTGCCAACGAGGGTGAAGACGGCACCGTGGTCTCGCAAGACCCGTCCGGCGGCTCGGCTCCAAGCGGTTCGACCGTGACGATCGGCGTCGGCCGCTACACGCCACCACCGGCGGGCGGTGCGCGGCTGAGGAGAAGGCGATGATCGTCGCCGTTATCTGCGGTGGCCGCTCCTCAGAGCGCGAGGTTTCGCTGATCAGCGGTGCGGCCGTTGCCAACGGCGTTGAACACGCGGGCCACGAAGTGCGAGCGATCGAAATTGACGCTGAGGGGCGCTGGTTCCATGACGGCGCTGAGCTGGAATTGAGCCCCGGCCACGGCCTGCTGGGAGCCGACGTCGCCTTCCCAGTGCTGCATGGACCATTCGGAGAAGACGGGACGATTCAGGGGCTACTCGAGATGCTCGATATCGCTTACGTCGGCAGCGGCGTTCGCGCCTCTGCAGTCTGTATCGACAAGCTGGCGCTCAAGCAGCTGCTCGATCACATTGATATCGCGCAGGTTGATTTTGTCGCGCTGACGCGCACCAGCTATGAAGCCGATCGCGACGCTTTGACCGCGCAGATCGAGGCACTCGGCCTGCCACTGTTCGTTAAACCAGCACGGCTCGGCTCATCGGTTGGGATCGTTCGCGTCGCTGAAGCCTGTGAGCTCGCAGCGGCCTTGGAGCAAGCCTTCCTTTATGACCCACGCGTGATCGTCGAAGCTGCCTGCGGCGGGATCGAGGTTGAATGCTCGGTGCTCGGCAGCGCCGAACAGGCTGAGGTCAGCGTGGCCGGTGAGATCGTCGTTCTTCGCAGCGCTTCGCCCGGCGGCTGGTACGACTATGAGGCCAAGTACACGCCGGGTGGAATGGAGCTCGTCGTTCCGGCGCGGATCTCCGAAACGGCCGCCGCTCGCGTCCGCGAGCTTGCGCTACGCGCCTTCAGCGCTGCCGATTGCAGTGGCCTCGCGCGGGCCGATTTCTTTGTTGACGGCGAAGAGGTCCTGCTCAACGAGCTCAACACGATGCCCGGGTTCACGACGACCAGCGTCTACGGGCGTCTTTGGCAGGAGAGTGGGATCGAATATCCCGAGCTTTGCGGGCGGCTGCTGGAGATTGCTCTCGCCCGCTACCGCGAGCAGAGCGGCTACCGCTTCTAGCGGTAGAGGAACACTTCGCTGATCTCGACCGTGCTCTGACCGGGCGCAAAGCGCTCGATCCAAATTAGGTACCAGCGGAACGAGGCTCCGCCGGTGTTTAGTTGTGCCCGAGTTCGCGCAGTCGCAGCTGGAACCGTTCCTACCTCGGTCCAAGCCGGGTCGTCGATCGTCGCTGGCGGCTGGCTGCCATTTGCGGCGAGGATTTTTCCCGACCAGCCGGGTGTTGGACTGACGATGTCGATCGCGCGTGCCTTCAGCGACGGGCGCGCATCGATCGCAAGTCCGAGCCCAGGCTTGGCTAGGTTGCCGGCCAGGTAATCCTCGGTAGACCAAGTAGTCGAGGGGCTGCGGTCGACCGCGAAGGCCGCCTCATCATTGTGCTCGGTGTTGTCGCCGGCTGGATCGTAGGCCTGGGCCGAGCTGGCGCTGAGCGAGACGGCGGTTAGGCCGCCGCCGTTGAGGGCATTTTCGGTTCCGGTGCCGCGCTGAGCGTTGCGGGCGACGAAAGCGAAGGCGCCGACGACGATCACTGCGCCTAGCGCGATCAGCGCCAGCCAGCGCCAAGGATGCGACATCTTGCCTGCGACGCGCTGGCGCGTCTCGAGCGGCAGCGAGTCAAATACGGCAGTCGCCTCGCCGGTGATGTGCCCCGAGCGGGCTGTTTCGACAGCTAGCGCCTGCTCTAGGTCGGCGATCATCTCAT